>DATBIP010000162.1:0-7568 GCA_036556885.1 Nitrosopumilaceae archaeon | reverse complement strand
CATTTTTATAGGAATTTAATTTCTTCGACTAGGATCTTGATAGTTTCAAAAGAATTAAGTATATCACAACTTCCACCTAGCACAAATGAGTAATTGGGACCTTATGATGCCTGGAATGGGTCTTGTAGCAATCGGAATTGCTGGAGTTTTCATATCTTATGCAGAGATTGCACATACATTTGTTGATGGAATGCATGCGCTTACTGGTCTTACAATGTTCATTGGGATGATTTTCCTTTCTGCAGGAATTTTGGAAGGAGGGGTTTCAACAAGTAACAAAGCCAAAGCCACAACTTTGGTAATAGTATCTATTGGATTATCTTTTGGAATGGTTGCGGTTGCAATTAACACCATCTCTACAGTACCAGTGTTTGCTGGAATAATGTTAATTATTGCCATTCCTGCAATTTTAATTGCATATGTATCCATGAAATATCCTACATATGCAAAACCTGTATCAATAATTTTCATATTAGGTGCTGGAACTGCAATTGCAGCTTACATTGGATTTGGTCTTGTAGGACCTGACCCATATCTAATTGGAGAAGAAAAAATAGAAGAAATAATTGAAGAGGTAAAAGAAATTTCTCCTACGCTACCAGATCTGACTATATCTATTCTCGCTGGTTCATCAGAACAAGGAAAACCTGATTATGAACCAGACATAGCAACGGTTGCTCAAGGCAAGATAATCGAATGGATAAATAATGATAGTGTTGCTCATACAGTTACAAGTTCCTTAGATTTTGGCGAAACTTTTGATTCTAGTCTAATTGATCCTGGTGCTAAATTTCAGTTAGATACGTCTGATCTTGCTTTAGGTGAATATGAATACATGTGTATAGTTCATCCATGGATGACTGCAACTATAATTATTGAGGAACCACATGAATCTGTTAGCACAGAGGTTATGATTCCTCCTGGAGCAGGTATACAAAAAATAGATCAAATATATTTTGATCCTAAAGACATTACAGTTTCCACTGGAACCATAGTGAAATGGACAAATAATGATGATACAATTCATACCGTTACTAGTGGTACACCAGACGCAGGGCCTTCTGGTACATTTGATTCTAGTATTGTTAATCCGGGTACTTCATTTGAATATACATTTAATTCTGCAGGAACTTTTGATTACTACTGCATTGTGCATCCTTGGATGATTGGTTCAGTTACCGCTGAATAGTATTGCAATTAGTTTTAACAGAAGCACAGAGTAAGTTACTCTCTGAAGAGTCAATGAGCAATAGTTCTAATGAATCTTGTGCGTTATTGTTTGGAAAAAAAGAAAATGACAAGTTAGTCATTAAGGAAGTGTATCTTGCAGAAAATATTGAAAAATCTCCTGTGAATTTTACTATTGCAAATGAGCAATTGATTCGTGGTTATAAAGAGGCTGAACAAAAAGGATTAGAAGTTATAGGTATTTTCCATTCTCATCTAAACTCTGAACCTTATCCTTCAATGACTGACAAAAAATTCATGGAAATCAATCCAGTTGCTTGGGTAATTTTCTCGAATGTTTCTAAAGGCTTCAAAGCATACATGTATGAATCTGATATAATAGAGATACAGATCATTACAGAGTCTTTTTCCTAAATGTTACTCTAGTACCTTTGTCTAATTCGGATAGAATTTTTGTATCGGCATTTAAAATTTTCCCAATGACGTTAACAGGAGAGTACGGTTTTATCTCATTTTTGTTTCCTATTGGCGTTCTTCCATAAAACAAACAAATTGCTTTTCCTGTAGGCCAATATGCTACATCAAACAAATCAACTAGAGATTTGGTATTCTCTTCTCTAACATTTATTGGGGATTCGTCTGTATAGATTTCATCACCCCATAAATTTACACTAACTGTAAAAGGTAAGCATTCTAGAAATGATTTAACTGTGTTTGGACAAGCCGAATCGTCTAATTCTAAATGAATATTCTTTGAATTTGGAATATCAACTATAATCTCATATTTCACGGTGGGCATAGTTCTTTGAAATAAATATCCCTTCCTTCCAAGGCATACCATGGAAATTCATGTATACGATACATACGTCAAGGCAGCCGATGGACATACAATGCATTTTGATGTCATCACAAATGAACAAGACCATGATAAGGCAATAAAATATGCTAAAAAATGGTTAACAAGCATAGGTGAAGGAGATGCAAAAGTAACAGCAGAAGAATGCCAGTTTTGTCATTCACAAGGAGCTCCAGAACCTGTAGCGCAGGCAATTGAAAAAAACGGATTTTTCATCCAAAAGATGGAAGGCTGTCCATAATCTTTTTTTAGTTTTAATAAAAAGCAAACTTTTTTTTATTTATTCCATTAACGAAAGTTATGGATTTACTTCCTTATGCAAGGCTAACTGTGGACGGAGATAAAAAAACTAGGTGGATTTGTGGCTGTTTTGAAACAGTTGATGGTTTTTTTAAATTCTGCTCAGAGCATAATAATTCATTAAAAAAGGCAATCGAGTCTCAAATTGATGAGCTTGACATGACAATTGTGATTGACGAAAAAAAATCGAATTAAAGAGTTATAATTGCAACAAATGCAGAAACAAAAACTATCGCTATTGTGTTTAATAATTTTATGACAGTGTTTAGTGCAGGCCCAGCAGTATCTTTGTAAGGATCACCTATAATATCGCCCACAACAGCTACTTTGTGTTCTTCTGAACCTTTTTGACCTTTCATTTCCACTAGTTTCTTGGCATTGTCCCATGCCCCTCCAGTATTTACAAGATGATATGCTAAGAAAATACCGGAAACTACTGCTCCCATTAGCAGACCCGCAACAGCAGTAGGGCCTAATACAATACCTAAAAGGATAGGAGCAATGATTGCGATAATGGCAGATTTCCATAACTCTTTGATAGATGCTACTGTTGCAATATCAACACATTTTGCATAGTCAGGTTTTGATTTTCCAGTAAGAATTCCTGGATCAGCCTTGAACTGTCGTCTAACTTCATCGACCATCTTTCCAGCAGCTCTAGATACACCATTGATTAATTGTCCTGTAATAATAAATGGGATTAATCCACCTACCAAAAGCCCTACAATTACTGCAGGGTTAGTTAAGCTATAATTTAGTTCTAAAATTCCTTCAAAAACATGTGCTGCTTCAAATTGGAATGCTTGCATCATTGCAAGAGCAGCTAATGCCGCACTAGCAATTGCAAATCCTTTTGTGACTGCCTTGGTAGTATTTCCAACTGCATCAATTTCGTCTGTCACTTTACGATTTGCTTCTCCCATTCCAGTCATTTCCACAATGCCACCAGCATTATCTGCTATTGGACCAAATGCGTCAATGCTCAGAACGATTCCTGCAAGGCTTAGCATGGCCATTGCAGTTAATGATGTTCCAAATATTCCATACAAAACAGGGTCGGCTCCAGCAGGTGCAAATGATGAAGATATACTAAAGGATACGATGATTGCAACTACAAGTGCAATCATAAATGGTCCTGTTGATTGTAATCCTTTGATAATTCCCATCAAAGTAAGTGATGCATAACCCCATTTTGCAGACTCAGCAATTTCTTGTACAGGCTTGTATTTGTAATTTGTAAATCTGTCAGTTATCTTTTGAATTACAGGTACTAGAATTACTCCAATCACAGTTGCACCAAATAGGCCATATGCAGCAGGAGATTCCGCTAAGAATTGAGTTGTAAATACAAAATTAAGGCCTATTGCAATTGCTGCTGAAACATAAAATGAGCGATTAAGGGGCTTCATAACATCTGTGATATTTTTTGAACCAACAATTACAACTCCTATAATTGATGCAATCATTCCAGAAGCGCCAACTAGTATCGGAAAGAGAAATAATTCTGGGGAACCAATTAATGCAGCAATTAGTAAAGCGGCAAGAATTGTAACAATATAGGATTCATAAACATCTGAACCCATTCCAGCAGCATCACCAACATTGTCTCCAACATTATCTGCAATCGTTGCTGGATTGCGAGGATCATCTTCTGGGATATTTGCTTCAACTTTTCCCACCAAGTCTGCACCCATATCTGCTGCTTTTGTGAATATTCCACCACCAATTCTAATGAATAATGCAATAAGGCTTGCACCAATTCCAACTCCAGCTATTGTAATTGGATCTGGATAGATGAGATAAAGACCAGTAATAGCTAATAATGCCATAGCAGGTATTGCTAAACCGACGGTTGCTCCTCCTCTAAATGCCATAACAAAAGTTTTACCAAGACCGCTACTGCTCAAATGTGCAGCTCTTACAGCTGCCTTTACAGTAATTTTTAATGAAATTAACCCTGCTACTGCAGAAAGAGTTGCACCTACTGCAAAGGCAATTCCATTTGATGGTTGTAAAAAGGCGCCAATTATTACTGACAATCCAATCGCAACAGGAACAATAATTTTCATTTCACGTTTTAGAAATGCTGCTGCACCAACTTTTACAGCATTAGAAATTTCCATCATCTCTTTTGTGCCTGATGGCTGTTTTGAAATCCATGCTACGAGAGCCCCAGCAACAAGAAAAGAAGCAATGCCTGCCCCTATGGGCAGAAGTTCTTGTACATCCATTTTATACTGCATGCCTATGTGTGGGAAATATAAATCATAGAAAATTCTAAAGTTAGTTATTTTCGTTTTTTGTATGGTGGAAAGGTTTTTCCTTGTAATCCATGTCGAATTAATTTATTAAATCTACGACCATGACTCAGATATGGGAATCTCATGTGGATTAATTCATGCACTATTGTATTCTCCAATGATTTTTCATCAGAGATTTTCCTAATATTTAGGAAAATTAAATTTTGTTGTAAATAAGAGACTCCATAGTATTTGTAAGCAGAGGTTCGTCTTCCTTCGGTAATTTCCTTTGGCATATCTAAAACCTCTTTTGTTGTAAGTAGAACCTTTGGTTCAGGGATTGAAAATCTGTTTGAATAAATTCCAACTTTCTCTAAAATTTCAAGGCGCAATTCAGGAGTTAATTTCATGTATAATTTTTTAAAAATAAATCCTTTATTTCTAAATGTCAATTCTTACATAAGAGTTTGTTTATTTTATCTTCTTCAATATAGTAGGGTCAGAGATATAGTAGTGTAATCATTAATCATACAGCCACCGTCTCATCATACCCCATTAAATCATAGAATCTAGTATTAATTGTGTTTTGTTTCTTATTTTATCATTAATTTTAACAATAACCAACCCCTCATTAGGTTGTCCGTACATTACAATAGCATTTTTTGGGGCATAAAGACAGACAGGCAGTACTAAAAGATCTTCCTCACCATTGACGATAATTCTTGCGGGTGTTTTTGATTTGAATGCTCTTTTTATTATGGAAATACTTTCGTGGGTAATTTCTCCCGGAGGATTATCACAAGATATGACTGTAGCAACATTTTCATTTGATATTGGAGGACGTTTAACTCTTTTTTCTTTAGCATCAATAATTTGCAAAGAGGGGATAATTCCAAAACTTAGCGTCTTTTCGGTAGTAGCATCTCCAACTGTTATGATAAAAGGACTAGAATGAGTATGTTTTTTCACATTTTCTTTTGTTACTTGGGCATCAAGTAAAAGAATTCCCAAGGGAGTTTTTAGTTGTTCACGAAGGCTTTCTGGTAGTTTCACAGAGAATCTTTTATCCTATCTCGTTGATGGCGCTGTCTCTGCTTGCATTTCTTCTTGAAGTTTTGCTGCAAGGATACTACATTGAGCAGCGATATTTTTTGCTGATATTCTAAAAGCTTCAGCACTTGGAGAATTAGGAGCTGTAATCATTACAGGTTTTCCTTTATCAGAACCTTCCATTATACCATAGTTTAAAGGAATTTCTCCAACAAATGGAATATTGTATTTTTCACTAATTTTTTTGGCTCCGCCTTGACCAAAAATGTAATGTTTATCATTACAATTTGGACAAGTAAAAAAGCTCATATTTTCTACAACGCCGAGGATTGGCACATTTAATTTGTTAAACATACCAATTGCCTTTACCGCAACATTGCTTGCAACATCTTGGGGGGTTGTAACAACAAGAATTCCTGTTATTGGGATTGTTTGTGCAAGAGTCAAAGGGATATCTCCCGTTCCTGGAGGAAGATCAACAATTAGATAATCAAGATCACTCCAGTTTGTATCAACTAAAAATTGTTTTAAAATTCCAGAAATTATTGGTCCTCTGTAAATCGCTGCTTGATGCTCTTGTTCAGCAAAAAAACCAAATGATACAACTTTGAGTCCATTTGATTCTACAGGTTGTAGTTTATTGTCAGCTACTTCCATGTTAGCTTTGTTCATCCCTAACATCAGAGGAATACTTGGACCATAGACATCTGCATCTAAAAGACCAACCTTTGCGCCAGTTTGAGATAATGCCAACGCCAAATTAAGAGAAACCGTTGATTTCCCTACACCGCCTTTCCCACTTGCCACCCCTATGATATTTTTTACCGTGGCCATTGCAGTGTCTGCATCAAGTGAACGTCCTTCCATAACCTTTGCTGTAACTTTCATTTCAAAATTTTTAATTCCATCAAGCTCGCCAATAGCTTTGCGAACATCATCTTCGATTTCTACGTTGAATGGACATGCAGGAGTAGTTAGTTCTAGTGTAAATTTCAAATTACCAGAGTCAAGTTCTAAATCTTTAATCATCCCCATAGATACAATGTCTCTTTTAAGATCAGGATCAATTACAGTGCTCAGTTTTTCTAGAACTTGATCAACGCCAACCATTGACGAAAAAATCGTCTCTACATTATTTAAACATAAGTCAGCTTATTCCAAAACTAGAGAATTAATGAATTCTTTTTGGAATTTTCTCGTGAATGATAATAAAAATTAGCAATTTTTACCCAAAGATTCATAAATTCAAATCCGTCAAGGACTGCACAGTTGTTTTCGATATCTACCCTACAAGATGTTGTTAGAATTCCACCAAGCTTGTTTGGTACAGCTCTCAAAAAGGCTGCAGTCAATATCTTAAAATCAAAATATGAAAGCATGATAAATGCTGACCTTGGCTACATCATTATGATTATGGATGCAAAGGTAGAACCAATGGGAAAGATGATAGCTGGAGACGGTGGCACTTATCATAAAGTAGAATTTGATGCGTTGACATTTTATCCAAAACTTCAAGAGATTGTACAAGGAGAACTTGTGGACATTACAGAATTTGGAGCATTTGTAAGAATAGGTCCTACTGATGCTCTATTGCATCTATCACAAGTGATGGATGATTATCTTAAAAGCGATGTACAAGCAGGAGTCATTCTTGCAAATCAAAGTGGTCGAACTCTAAAAGTAGGTTCTACGATCCGAACAAGAATTACTGCAGTATCATTAGGAAAAGCTGCTTCGATGGGAAAGATTGGAATTACATGCAGACAGCCTTTCTTGGGGGCTGATGAATGGATTGCTGAAGAAATTAAAAAATCTGGTGATTCTAAATCTGCAGAAAAAGCTGAGAAAAAAGAAGTAGAGAAACAAAAAAAACCAGTTGAAGTAAAGGAGAAGTAACTATGGTAAGAGAGATGGCATGTAGAAAATGTAAATAT
>DATBIP010000161.1:0-1735 GCA_036556885.1 Nitrosopumilaceae archaeon | reverse complement strand
GAGATACAGTAGAAGTTTTTTGTGAATATCTAGCTATTAAAGACATCAAAGTCTTAGGACGAGGATACGATGGAAGAACCGCAGTAGAATTGTATAAACAACACAAGCCCGATGTGGTTCTTTTAGATGTAATGATGCCAGATTATGACGGATTTTATGGTTTAGAAAATATTCGAAAGATTGATCCTAACGCAAAAATAATTATGGTAACTGCAGATCTGACATCAGATACAGAAAAGAAATTAATCGACTTGAAAGCATCGGCAATGATTTACAAACCATATGAAATTGACAGCGTCATTGAAACAATTGAGAAGGTAAGCAAGGACAACGTTGTCTTAACAACTCAAAACTAGAATTTTTATTAAAAAAATTCCTAAATACTACGTGCATATACTACGTGATAACCATGAAAATTCTTATCGCAGAAGATGAAGCAGATTTATTATCTCAATATAAAGAATTTCTAGAAAATAATAATCATATTACAATACCTACTAAGGATGGAAATGAATGTCTTTTAGCATATCGAAAAGAATATGAAAAATGGTTTGAAGAAAAAAATAATGATTCGAGTCCTGATTCACCATTTGATGCTGTAATACTTGATTATCAAATGCCAAAAAAGAATGGCCTTGATGTTGCCACCGAAATACTTGCAATAGTTCCAAAACAACGAATAATATTTGCATCAGCCTACGTTGAAAATACTCTAAAAGATTCTATCAAAAATTTAAAACAAATAGTAGAATTAATGCAAAAACCATTTACATTACAGATGTTATTGGATACAATTGAAGACAAAGAAATTTATCACGAATTAGAAAAACTCAATGTTGACATAAAAAATCTCAAAGAATTAGATCCAACTCATGCCCAAATAAGAGATTACTTGGAAGCATTAAAGAAAATCCAAAAAGGACGAACTTTCTAATCTATTGCTAATACCAACAAAAAATCTTTCATTTTACGTTCAGTAGGAAAAAATTCTAAAAAGAGTACCTTATTATCCAAAAAATTCAGAGTTATTTTATGAGTAAAATCAAACAAAACTCGTATGTTTTGGTTTTTTTTAATAATTCAAAAAAATGGCTAGTAAAAATATCAAAAGAAAAGGAATTACATACTCACATTGGTGTCATCCGTCATTTAGATGCTATAGGAAAGGAATATGGCTCAAAACTTGTAACAAATAAAGAAAAATACGTCTACCTGCTTGAACCTACAATTCATGATTTTATTATGAAAATACAACATGGGACTCAAATTGTTTATCCAAAAGATCTTGGATATATCGCAGCTAGAGCAGGACTAGAAAGTGGTCAAAAAGTTGTAGAAATAGGAACAGGAAGCGGTTCACTTACCTCATTTGTAGCAAGTATTGTGAAACCTCGTGGACACGTTTACACATTTGATGTGGACCCATCTTTTATGAAAATAGCCCAAAAAAACATCGAAAAAGCTGGCCTGATAAAATATGTTACAATGAAGAAACTTGATTTGAAGACTGCCAAAAAAATGCCAGTCTCTGAGGCTGATCTTGTATTAATTGATCTAGGTGATCCTTGGACAGTAGTTCCACAAGCAAGAAAAATGTTGAAAGGAAGTGGAGGGTTATTTGCAGTGTGCCCTACAATGAATCAGCTTGAAAACCTTACAGCATCTTTAGTTCAAAATGAATTTACTGACATAGAGTGTACAGAACATATTTTACGTACAATTGAAGCAAGAGAAG
>DATBIP010000160.1:0-2163 GCA_036556885.1 Nitrosopumilaceae archaeon | reverse complement strand
CTCTTTTCAAAGAAATAATTAGAGGAAAAACAGAATTTGATAGACTTGATGAAGAAGTTCCATTTAATAGAATATTAAACAAAACAACAATTATTGAAAGTAAATCCTAAATTTTTGTGAATAGAAATAAACTATGTTTTTGTAATATTACAACAACAAATCATTTTTTATCTTTAGAATAATAAGAATCAAAAAATCGTATGTTCAGGACGAACATCATATTGGATATGAGTTCGATTTTAATACAAAATTATAATTCAATAGGTGTAAAAATGATCGACAATCAGAAAATTAGTAATGTGTTGAAAATAAATTTAAATAAAATTCTAAACAATAATTCAAATCCAAAAATCCATCAATTACAATTCCAATCAATTAATACAGGTAAAAATCTTAACTTACAGGAATGTCTTTTTGATGATCTTTTGCCATACTCTCTTGTTTCATCTCCCATTTCTAGTATAGGCAGCACTGATAACGTTTGGATAGCATGTTCTATGTTATCACGAGTATACGATACGACAAACAATTTGGTTGTTTTAGAAAAAGAATTTCCCGTAGGCATAATTGGAGCAAGAGAAATTTTAAAGGGTCTGCTAAAAAATCCTACTCTTTTCTATTTCCAGGATATTTTATCCTCAGATATAATGAATAGAGGATTTTATCTTGATACCAGAAATGCTAAACTTGAGAAATTACTCAAACAGATGAGTAAGGCAAAAAGCGATTTTATAATATTACAAAATAGTAAACAAAGCTTTTCTTCATTTTCTTTTAGGGAAATTTTAGAAATTGGTGCTCTTTGTAAAATGAGTTTTGAAGCTTCTGATCTGCCTGAACAAAAAATCAAAATTTTCAGAAGAGATGATTCTGTTGAAGATCTGATAAAATCATTGGTTTATGATAATACTGAATTATTACTACTTGAAAATGAGTCGTTATTCATAGATCCTATGACAGTTATTGAGAAAATTGCTGGAGATTTAAAATATTTAAAAAATTGTGGAGATTTTTTGGATTTGAATGCAAGTATTTTCAAACTTGAAAGACCAAAATTAATTCCAAATAAATTAACATTATCTGAGATTTGTCAGACAATGCTTTACATGAAACATCCCTATATTATGACTGCAAATAAGTTGCTAACACCAAAAAGCATTCTAGATATTTTGAGTAAAGGTTTTGAAAATTGAATAACGAAATTAGCAAATTAAAATCACATGTAGATATAATGAAAAAAGAGCTAGATTATACTACTAAAAAGATTAAGTTACTAGAAAAAAATCAAATAATTTCTGAATGGAATAATATTGATAATATTAGTGGAAAATCCATTAATGAGTTAAAGCGACAAGAAAAGAATCTATCTCAAGAGATAAAAGAAATTCAAAAAGATATTAAAAAATCACAATCTAAAACATTGTTAATTACAGAATTATCACTTTTACCAGTAGTTGTATTACTAATTTTAGTTTCAGGTTTAGGAAACTCTATTATTGATTACACAAACGATGAGAGTACACCACTTAAAACTAGACATCTAATAGAGAATCTTAGAGGAGATACAGTAGACACATGGAAGTCATGGCGTCTTGTAGGTACTACTTTAAACGTTAACATTCTAAATGCCAAAGGATTATCAGAAAATAGAGTTGATGTAATCAAAAACGCAATCATCTCAGAAGATTCTCTCGAAGTTGACGATTCAGTTACTCACAAAGGTCCTAGAGGATTTAATTCGAATTACTTTTTAGGTTGGCAAGGCGCACTAAAATATGCAGCGATAGAAGATACGTTATATAATATTCCAACTGATTTTAATGTTTTAACGTCTAATGGAGGAGAAGGCGATATAATCATTACACTATCGAATCTAAGAGATAGCGATGGTTATACTGGTTATACAAAATCGGTTGTTGATGGAAATGAAATTTTAAAGTCATTCATAACAATTTATGATGTAACTAACTTGACTGATGAAGAATTGAGTACTATTGTAAGACATGAATTTGGTCATGCACTTGGATTAGGTCATTCTACTGCACCAGAAGATCTAATGGCTCCAAATATCGATATGACTGTACCATACATATCTGAGTGTAATATTGATGCAATTGTAAATCTGTATAATGGAGTACAGGGAAGTACAGTTTGTGAAAAATA
>DATBIP010000159.1:0-1738 GCA_036556885.1 Nitrosopumilaceae archaeon | reverse complement strand
TTGGCGACTCCCGCATCATACAATTTAGATGTCTGAAATAAGTTTCTTTATTGACCTAATACAAAACACAAACATACCTAATGTGGGGTAGTCATACAATTGGAATTCAGAGAGATTTATTGTAATAATTGTAAGAAGGTTTTAGGCAGATATAATATAAAATATTATTCTGAAGCAAAAATTGCAGAATTAATTAGAAACAGTCATGCTTTGCATGTTCGTAATGGTCATCATTTGGATATAAGAAAGATCAAAAAATAATTTTTAATCTAAGGTTTTTTCAAATTCTTGTAATATACTCTTTTGATGTTTATCGAGTTTTTTTGGAATGTTAATAACTAATCTTATGTATTGATCCCCTCTACTTCGAGAATTTAGGCGAGGGAGACCTTTTCCTTTTAATTTAATAATCGAATTTGGTTGGGTGCCTTGTTCAACATTAATTTTTTCAGTTCCTTCTAAGGTGGAAACTTCAATGGTTTTCCCAAGAGCTGCATCAATCATACTAATTTGTGAATCATAGAAAATATCTGCTCCATCTCTCTTGAATTTAGGATGTGGAAGAACTCTGATACGTACTATCAAATCACCATTAATCCCATCTGGACTTGATTCACCTTCTCCAGGAATAGTATAATCACCAGTTTCGATTCCTTGTGGAATATCAAATGGCAAATGTCGAATTCCTTTTGTTTTACCGCTGCCTTTACAGTTTTTACATGGTTTTTCAATAATTTTTCCTTGTCCATGACATGTATTACATGGTCCAACAGTAACAAAAGATGCAAATCCCATCTTACGTGTTTGTCGTATCTGACCTTGACCATTACATGCATTACAAGTTTTTTTAGATGAACCAGGAGCACATCCAGAACCTTCGCATGTTGAACAATCTACGTATTTATGAAGATCAATTTCCATATGCTTTCCATGCAAAACATCCTCAAGTGTTATTGAGATGTCATAAAGTAAATCAGCTCCTTTTTGTTGTCTAAATCCTCCAAATCCGCCACCTCTACCTAAAAGAGTTTCAAAAATTGATTCGAATCCTCCAGCTCCGGATCTACCGAAAAGATCACTAAACACGTCTTCAAAATTCCCACTAGCTCCTTTGAAAATATCTTCAGTGCTATACCTTCCATCTACTCCTGAGTGTCCATATTGATCATAGAGTTTTCTTTTTTCGGTATCTGATAATACTGCATAAGCTTCGGAAATTTCTTTGAAATGTTCTGCTGCCTCTGCGGATTTGTTTCTATCAGGATGAAATTTTAGAGCAAGTTTACGATATTGGGATTTAATTTCATTAGAAGAAGCAGTTTTTGATATTCCAAGTACTTCATAATAATCACGTTTTGCACTCATAATTATTCTAATTATTTCACTGAGTATAAATTATCTAATTAGTACTGGTGTCTTTTGTTGTTCCTTGTTCAGAGGTAGATTCAGATTTTTGTTCTCCATCTGTCTGTTGACCTGCACCTGGAGGTGGGGTGACATTCTTATAAAGTTCTGTAGTAATTTCATTTACTAAAGATTTTAGAGTATCTAGTTTTGTTTTAATCTGTTCAGCATCTTTGTTAAGAACCTCTTTTAATTCTCGAATTGCGTCTGTAATTTTAATTCCCTTTTCTTGTGAAATCTTATCTTTAAGATCATGATTTATCAGTTTTTCAGTAGTATAGATGAAACTTTCAGCTTCATTTTTGATATCAATTGCTTCTTTCTTCTTTTGATC
>DATBIP010000158.1:0-4749 GCA_036556885.1 Nitrosopumilaceae archaeon | reverse complement strand
CTGAAAAATCTCAAAGCAATATTAGAAAAATAGCGTGTCTGTACGCTTTATACAAACAGGAAATTATTACAATTCCAAAGCCAAGAAAAAATGGATTGGTACAAGTATCAAATGAAGAGGATTCTAAAAAGTTACAACCGCTTACGGTTCCAAAGATTATTGAGCAGCTAGAGCGTGCTCTAAATGATATTAAATATAATCAATCAGATAATCCTGATGAATTATACTTTAATAAAATAGAAAATGAGTCAATTGAATCAAAAAATCGACCACGTTCTCAGTTTATTGGAAAAGAGCTAATGTTATTTGAGATGATTGGAATACTAAATGGCAAAATTTCAGAGCTTGAAAAAAAATATCAAAAGCTAAAAGTCTTAGAAGAAAGGGAAGAAGAGTTTGTTTCTTCAAAGGCAAATGAAATAACAGAGCCGATTCAGGATATTTTTGAATATGGAAAACTTGTAAAATCAGGACAAATAGACCCAACTGAAGCATTAGATCAAGTGCTAGTTATTGCAAAAAAGCTTCAAAATGTAACAACGGTAGTATTAGATACTAATCGTATAACAAATGACAGACTACATCTAGCTAAAAAGAATCTAAACGTAAATGAAATAATTCTAGAGATTGTAAATACTGCAAAGTCACTAGAACCAAAAGTACCTATTCGTGTGGGGCTAGATCATGATATTGAGATTCCTGTAGATAGAATACGACTGGGCCAAGTAATTCAAACGATTCTAAATAATTCAATTAAATATACAGAGTCAGGACACATTAAAGTTGAAAGTTTTGTAGCGCATGAACAAAACCTTGTAATAATAAGAATTAGCGATACAGGTATTGGCATCCCAGTTGAAATTCTGCCTAGAATATTTGAAAAAGGAGTTACTGAAAATCATATTGAAGATTCCACTAATCCAAAATTGAGTTTGTATTTGTGTAGAGGCATAATAGATGCACATGGAGGAAAGTTATCTGCAAAAAACAATCCATACAAAGGATGTACATTTACAATTACATTGCCTATTAAGAAAAAATTAGAGCATCTACGTTAAATATAGTATAAGAGTAGTTACAGTGTGAGTGACACACGTTTTACGTTACTAGGAATTAGTTTGATTTTTGCAGGTTTTCTTGTTCTTGGAATTTTTGGCCCATTATTTTTCGAGATAACTATTCAGGCTGAAGAGTTTGACAATTGTTATGAATACTTTGATGATAGACCACCAATTCCAGTAGAATGTGATGTAAAACTTCAGGATAAGGCAATATTTTCAGGATTGGTAATTGGTCTAATCGCGGCAGGAATTGCATCTTTAGTTAAGGGGGTCAAAGGCAGATGGGACCAGGACGTAAAACCTGAGGATATGGTAGGTCCTGGAGGCCCTAGCTATCCTAGCACAGATGAATCAAAATCATTTGGCAAAAAGGACTAGTTTTATCTTAATTTGAGATCCTCTGGTTGATATTCTGTTTCCTTCATGTTTATCCTTGGTAGGCATTAGAGATAACCCCTAGTAAGCTAGATTAGTGATTTTTCAGCTTTTTTCTTCTTGGCTAGTATATAGTTGAGGGGTTAAAGATTGAACAAGCTTTTGTGTTAATTCATGAATCTATTTAGATTTTCATTTTAGCTATTCTATTTACTATATCTGTAGATGTGATTATTCCAATTACTTTTTTGTCATCTACTACTGCAAGTTTTCGAATTTTTTTGGTACACATTTTATCTGCTGCAACCAAAATCGAGTCATTTGAGTTTATAGTTTGCAAAGGATACGATGCAACTTTATCTACCGGTGTATCAAGAGGATGTTTTTGTGTAGCAATTTTTGTAGCAAAATCTCTATCTGTAATTATGCCTGATGGAGTTCCATCCTTTTTGACTAGTATTGCACCGACCTCTCCTTGTTCCATTAGTTTTGCAATTTGATAAACGGTAGTCATTGGGTCTGCAGAGATTAATGATTTACTCATAATATCTCTCACTAAAACTTCTGACAGTGATTTATCTAAATGGTCATGACCCATTATAGCCCATTTAGTAAATACACTTCAAGGATATTAGCTTTAATCATGTCAAAACTGCGTTTGAGACAAAAACTATGTTGAAAGTCAAAAACAGTAGATTTTCATTAAATATGTCATGACAAGAGTGAAATTCATTAGAAAGTTTGTTTTACACCTCAAAAAAATGGATGTATTTTTTACTTCCTTCAAGTATTGCGGCAGAAGGATTACACATAGTTGTACCTCTATACATTTTATTCTTAGGTGGAACAATTGTTGAGGTTGGCATATCAACTGCAATAATTTATGGATTCTCTGCCATTGGGGCTATTTTTTGGGGTAAAATAATAGACAAATTTCATGTAAAGAGAATCATTTTAATAATTAGTTTTTTGGCAATTTCTCTGAGCAATATTTTATTATTTTTTACCTCAGAGATCACATCTGTGTTTTTGATATCAACGCTGATAGGATTTTTTGTCATAGCAAAGAATCCAGTCACTCAGCTGCTAGTAATGGAAACTGTCCCCAATAATCAATGGAGTAAGTTATTTGCACTAACCTCAATAATGACTGTTTTAGGAAGCTTGATTGCTTTTATTGTTGGAAGCTTTTGGGAGTCATTCTTTGATTTAGGTCCATATTTCCTTTTTTGTGCTGCTTTCAGCATTTTTTCTACGATCCTAAGCATAACTGTAAAAAAATCTAGCTTCCTTGAGAGAACAACTATAACGCACTCAGTTCATGGTTTAAGATATCTTTTTAGTTCTTTTAGATTTAATTTTCATTTATTTTTCCCAAAGATTCCAAAATCACGTGATTTCAATCAGATAATTGTTCTATTAAGAGGAAAAGCAAAAAACGAGCTCGGTCTTTTGTTATTGTCAAATTTTTTTTTCTATTTTGGCAGTAATGCATTTTTTACCGCCTTTATTCCATTTTTAAAAACCAATCAGTTTTCAAATTCTTCAGTTTTCCAAGTATATCTTTTTCAAACTGTAACACTACTTGCTGTGTTCTATGTGGTTCCCCGAATTACAGCAAGAATTGGTGAGGAAAAATCAGCTAAACTTGCGTATATTCCAAGAGTTTGCGGGATTTTAGTTGCTGCTTTGTTAATACCAATTACCATTGGGATACAATCCTTTGTGGTTGCCACAATTGCTGGATGTTTGATGATTGTTGCATTCTCAGTTTTTAACACCTCAAACTCTATTATCCTATTCAAAACCATCCCGAGGGGATTTGAAGGCACATATCTTGGTACAAATAGCTTTATGATCGGAATAGGAATTTTTGCAGGAGCTTTGACGGCTTCATATGTCACTAGTGCATTTGGTTATAACGTGCTTTTTTTTACAGCGATTAGCATGTTATTTGTCTCGTTTTTCTTATTTCAATCGTTTTTTAAAAATAAACTATCTCATAGAGAAATTTAATTATGTTTTGTTAAGTGATTAAACATCTTAAATATAATTTTTGGAAAACTTAGGAGACTTTCACAAAGGAATGAGTTTTTCTTCCCTTAATCATAACTTGGAATAATCCATATTGCGATACCTTGGGTGAGATTTTTTCTAAATTAAATTCTGAAAAAGATAGAATACCTTGGGGTTTAAGTATTCGATGTAATTCTTTTAAAATTTGATCAGGATTTTTCAAATCATTAAAAACATAATGAAGTAAGATCACATCCACACTATTTGAGGGCAAACCAGTTTCACAGTCAGAAATTATAGTTTGAATGTTTGATAGATTTCTTTTCTTAATTGTGTGCCTGACATCTTCAATTGCATACGGATGTAAATCTAGAGCAAAAACCATTCCAGTTTCTTCTAGTAATTCAGCTGCAGCAATAGAATAGCTACCAGGGCCACACCCATAGTCAAGTATCTGATAGCCATGCTTGATTGGGAGTTCATTAAAAATTTCTCTTGGAGGATAAAATAAATCACGTACTATTAAAATGAAACACATGGCGATATAATTTAGAACATTCATTGGTTTTGGTTTGGAGATATTCTTAACACTTTCATTTCTATGTGTCTGTGTAGTGGTATACATTCCCATGCTATTCCGACCAATATTTTATTCTTAAAAGTATACAAAATATTTGATGCTGTTCATTTGGATGAACAGATGTAGGTTTGATTATGTGTAATTCTTTTAAATTAGTGATTAAATCAGCTTTAATACAACCGATAACTGATTTTCAGAATTTTTGTTAAATATTATGTATAATATTAAACTCGAATTATTCCTTCTTTTATCAAATATTGAATTCCTTGGATGAATGAGTTATCGTCTATCTGACCACTAGCCCACCAACCTGCGTTGCTCTTAATCCATGAGGGAATTTCGTTCATTCCCGAACCTGAGCCTTGAGTGGTTGTTGGAATATTCATAATTTTATTTTTTATCATGAATTGAATTCCTTGTACAAATGAATTATCATCAATTTGATCATTTGCCCACCAGCCTGCATTATTTTTTATCCATTCTGGAATCTCAGTTTTTTCTGTAGGTGGAACAGGTTTTGGAATTTTGGAATTATTTATTTCAAATTCAAATTCTTTGATCATGAGTTTTTCAAAATCATTTTGCCCAATACCTATCAATACAATTTTCATCAAATACGTACCTTGTGATTGAACATTAACTATTTTTGTATCTACTCCGCTTGGTAAACTAATTCCTAAAAGATTTGGATTACTACCAGTGTTAACAGTTTCTTTT
>DATBIP010000157.1:0-3451 GCA_036556885.1 Nitrosopumilaceae archaeon | reverse complement strand
AGGCTACAACTAACTAGAGTTCCACCACAGTTTCTACATGATTCATCTGGCAATTCTTTTCGAGTTTGCTTTAAGAAATTTGGATTTAAGGCTTAAGTATGAATCGTTCATTCAAATGCAAAAACGGAAAAAATTGATAATGGGAATAAAATTAGATTTGAGCAATTTGTGATTTTTTCCTAGAATGTCTGAAATAAAAAATAATTCCAACAATTATTATTCCTAGTATGAGTGAAGTAATTGACACAACGTCATTTTTTTCTTCGGTAATCTGTTCATCAGTAAGAATGAATTCTGGCAAATTGGTTGAATCATTCACAACAAGAAAGCTAATACTGTAAATATCAGGTCTTAGAACAGATTCGGAAACTGCAAAAACTTTTAGATCATTTGCACCGATCCCAAATCTATTGGTTTGTTCTTCTGAAAGAGTTAACATAGTTTTTCCAGAATCTATTATCTGAGTACCTGATGATACTGATTCACCTTCTGAATTTGTGAAAAAATAATCAATTTTGGACGAATCGTTAGTGAAAATGGGGATTTGTACGGGATCACCTTTCTTAATCACTTTTGGAATTTCAATATCAACTATTTTTGGGAACTTGATCTTTTCAAATTCTTGCCAGTGCCCAGCTTCAAATGGGTAGCTTTCGTCTGCAAAAGCCTTTATTGTGATTGTTCTAGATTCTGGGGAGTAACTTTCTAAATAAAATGGGCCGTTACTAATTACGGCATGATTTTTTTCTTCAATCCATTTAATTGATGATTCATAACGTGAATTAAAATAACTGTCAGGTAAATCAGAGGGTTCTAATGCAATTGGAACATAATTAGTATCCTTAAATTGAATTAGATACTGACGAATAATCTCTGCATCGTTTGGAACTATTAGAGAAAGCCAATTAACATTTTTGCTAACTGCGCCAGAGCGTGAAAATGAGACCTTTCCATCAATTACTGCTTGTTCCATAGCTGACATCAACTCCCATGGAACTGATGTCCATAAGCTAGCCCAATCTGCAATTTCTGCTTCATCAAAGTGCCAATAATCAACATATGCTTCGATGGTGTTTTCGTCTAATTGCCTAACACCAATTAGTGTTTGGACAGTCTGCGTTGCTCTAGGAGTAAATTCTGTATCAAATGTTTTGTCATTTTCTTGTTGTTCTGTTCCCCACTCTAGAGTAAAATAAAGAGAATGCAAAATATCATTCATATCCATTTGCATGCCATTATGCCATTTACTAAATTGAAGATTAAAAGTGACTTTGCTAGTAGCTTGTGTATTAGGTTTGATATTTCTCCATTTATGCAATTCAGTATCCCAAATGATTGAATCTTCAGGGACATCTAATTTGCCTTCAGGACCAGCAGTTTCAACAATGAAATCTGTTCTTATTGGAATTGTGTCGCCCGTGTATGGATGTTTGAAAACACCTGGATCATCCAAGTTATCCCAAATTTGTCTACTGTATGCATCACTGAATCCCATTACAGGATTCCAAGATCCTTGATAGATTTGTTTAACGCCAATTGCCAATGTATCTGAACCTGTTCGAGCGTTTATGGGAGTGAATCTAGTTGGAACACCTGCACCAAAATCATTGATCACACCGTGCACTTTTTCATTAGCTACATATTGATCAATTTTACTTGCAAGAAAAATTCTCACAGATTCCTTAATACCTTCTGAAGTAGCTTTTCTAACAAGGTTGATTCTTTCCTCTGCTGAGCTAAAGTTTCCGGTATAGATTTTTTGAGTAAGGGAATCCATGTATTCATTTTGATAGTTCCAATACGTAGGATCATTAAAGCCAGGCATGGTTGAGAACCATGGAGAGTACATTTGTGCTAGACCTACAGGGTCATACTTTACAAAAGCAGAACGGCCAGCCCAGCCTTCAGTGTAGAAGCTCCATTTCATATCAGAGGGATTAGAACCGTAAACATTAACGAATGCTTTGTTAAGATCACCGTAATCATTAGTAACTTTAAATCCAATTTTTTCAAGTTCCGATGATAAGATTTCTCCTATAGACTTTCTTACAGGGTCATCACTTCTAATGAACGCAATAATTTCAATTTCTTTTTCCTCAAAAGTCCATTTACCATCAATTTTTTTTGCACCAGCTTCTATAAGCTCTTTTGAGATTATCTCTTCGGCCAAAGACGGATTGTATCTAAAATGAAATGATTCTAACTCGTCAACAATGAAAAGGTAATCTGGATCAAATGGTCCATAATGTGAAATCATCGTGATTCCATATCCTCCCATCAATTCATTTACAATTAATTTTCTATCAACAAGATAGTTAAGTGCAAATCTTATTTCCTTTATTGAAAATGGATTAAACTTATCAGACTCTGCGGGGTTGATAAGAATACTATAGGAACCGCCAGTTGAATCAAAAACTTGCAATCCTTCTCTTGATTTGGCATTATCAATTCTATCAGAAGAAATTCTGTAATAATATAGATCTAAATTTCCATTCCTTACTTCTTCTAGAGCAGTATTCTCATCAAGATATTGAATAAACTTTACTTCATCAACAAATGTGCCTTTATCTGCAGATGCAATATGCATACTTATGCAAAATAATAAAATAACTAACAAAAGTTTCATTATTTGCTTTTGCAATGGCTGCAATATAAGGTTCCAAGATAAACAAACTGACTTTATAAAAAAAATTGAGTTGATATTAAATATGATATTCGTATTGTGAAAATACTTTGCAGATTAAACCGTTCACGAAAGGAATTTCTGGAATTATTCCAGGAGGGATTTCGATCTTAGATTTTGCAATAGTTGCTGAAACTGATCAAATTTCTGCAAGGGAGATCCTCAATGTATTAGTTGCAAATAAAATAGGTACCTTTGATGGAGAAATAGTTAATTTTAATTCAGGAGATAAACTAAGAGCTGCCCTTTTTGCTATAGAACTCGGGACACCTATCGAGGAAGTTTCTACTTATTTAACATGGAGAGATTTTGAGGGGCTTGTGGCTGAGATTTTGGAATCAAAGAATTTTAGCATAATTAAAAATCTTGTATTAACTAAACCAAGAATGGAAATTGATGTTGTCGGAATCAATCATGGAATAGCTTTACTCATAGATTGTAAACATTGGAAAAGAGCTAATCAATCAGCACTTAGGCAAATTGTAAAAAAACAGATTGCACGGGTTATGCATTATGTATCAAAAACAAAGGGTTCAATTGCCATACCAGCAATTGTAACATTATACCAAGAAGAAATAACCTTTTTTGACAAAGTACCAATAATTCCCATCTTACAATTTTCTTCTTTTATTGATGAACTTTATGGGAATCTAGATGAATTAAAGACTATAGAAACATAGTCAAAATGAAAAATAAAGTACATCCTAAAAGAAAGCCTTTAGTCAATTTCATTGAATTATCAACAGCTCTTGAATAATCCCTAAAAAT
>DATBIP010000156.1:0-6748 GCA_036556885.1 Nitrosopumilaceae archaeon | reverse complement strand
CTGAAAGTTCATTTCATCCTATTCTGTAAAATACGATAAAAAACCTTCTTACGTAGCTTTAATCCAATTTTCGATCTAAAAATTTTAACTTGCGATCTTCCCTACGAGGCTATGGTTGATGACATCAATTATTTCCACCTGATGTGTTTGGCCGATCTCAACTTTTTCCTTTACAAAAATTGGTTTGTATGCAAAGTTCCTACCTTGTATTCCTGACTCTGACCTTTCGTCAAATAGTACTTGCCCTTTCCAACCTATCCATTTCAGATTGTTCTCGTATGAAATCTTGTTGGATAAAGCAAATACTATCTTGCTTCTGCGCTTTACTTCTAAAGCATCAATTTGTTCCCACTCTGCAGCCTCGGTTCCTGGCCTAGCACTATACCTTGAGAGATTGACAATATCAGGTCTGGTATTATTTAACAAATCAATAGTTTGTTCAAAATCTTCTATAGTTTCTGAGGGAAATCCTACAATAATGTCTGTGGCTATAGTAAACTCTGGGAACTTTCTTCTAATCTGCGCAACTAGATCAGTATAGGTTTTGGCAGTATGTCCTCGCTTCATATCATTGAGTACTTTGTTACTGCCACTCTGAACAGGAATATGAAGAAACTTGAAGACTTTGTTGTTTTCAAAGGCCTCCACAAGACCCTTACGAATCTTTGGCATATACATTGGGTTCATCATGCCAACTCTAATTTTAAAATCCAATGGAATCTCTGCAACCGAATTAATTAAAGATCCCAAGTCTTCTCCAATGTCTAATCCATAACAACCATTATCAGTAGAGGTCAGCCACACCTCTTTACAGCCTTCTTTGATCTCGTTTGTAACCTGTCTTACAATATCTCCAATCCTATAGCTTTGTAGATCTCCTTTTGATAATTTTGTTTGGCAGAAAGTGCATTCACTCATACATCCACTTGCAATCTCAATTATCCCTACTACTGGGTTGAGCCTTACCTTAGGGAGTCCGACTTTGGATACATCGGTATCTTGAAGCTCAACAGTCCTTTTTCCATTCAAAGTTTTTTTAATTATATCAAGGGTTTTTCCTATTGAATTAGGCCCCATCAAGCTAGCGTTTTGAGATATTTTTTCCACTGTTTTTGTTTCAGCTTTTGGCAAACATCCAGCTACTACAAGAGGTTTTGTTTTGAGATTTTTAATTCTATGAATCATTTTGTTTGCAGTAGCATCTTTTACAGAGCAGGTAACTATGAGATTCAGATCCGATTCTGAAGAATTTGATGCTAGAGTATGGCCACCATTTACAATTAGGCCTGAAATCATCTCCGAATCTGCAAAACTAGCAGAACATCCGTAAGACTCTACCCAAATTTTTGCCATCTTATATTATCCTAGAAGAGAGTTAATTTCTTTTAATGTAAGTAATTTTTTTGAAATGGCCAACTCTCGAATAGTTTTTCCAGTCTTCAATGACTCCTTGAATAATTCTGCTGATTTTTGATATCCAATTTTTGGAGCAAGTAATGTCACAATTACCGGACTATTTTCGATATTTTGGCGCAATTTTTCTTTATTTGCTGTTAGTCCATCAATTAGGTTTGATGAAAATATTGGAACAAAGTTGTTTAACATATCAGTAGATTCTAAAATACACTTTAGCATTCCAGGTAACATTACATTTAGTTCAAACTGTCCACTCTGAGCTGCATGAGAGACAGCCGTATCGTTTCCAATAATATTAAAACAAATCATATTCATACATTCTGCAAGAGAAGGATTTACTTTTCCAGGCATTATTGACGAGCCTGCATGTACAGCTGGAATTCCTAATTCAGATAATCCTGCAATAGGTCCTGACGCCATCAATCTAATATCATTTGCAAGCTTGTTAATTTCTAAAGCCAAGTTTCGTAGTGTAGATGATACACTTGCTACTGCAAATTTACTTTGCAAGGAATACTGCATATCATTTTCAGGCTTGATTGGAAGCTTGGAAATTTTTGCAAGCTCCATTATTGCAATTTTTCTATATCCTTTTGGAGCATTGGCGCCAGTTCCAACTGCTGTCCCACCTAATGCAACATATTCTAATTCCTTACTTGCATTTTCTATAGCTTTTTTTGCCTTAGTAATCGAAGTTGCATATGCACCAAATTCACTTCCTAACGTAACTGGCAATGCATCCATTAGGTGTGTTCGGCCAATTTTTTTAAAACTTGAAAATTCTTTGGCTTTTTTGTTTAGCGTTCTAATCAAACCATCTAGTGCAGGAATTGTTTTTTTGAGATTCATCAGTATTGCAACATGCATTGCAGTTGGAAATGTATCATTGCTTGATTGTGACATGTTTACGTGATCATTTGGATGAAGAAACTCATACTGTCCAATTTTTTTCCCCACACTTTTGAGGGCAAGGTTTGCCAAGACCTCATTAGTGTTCATGTTAAATGCTGTTCCAGCACCAGAGTTGATTGCATCTACTACAAATTGATCTTGAAATTCTCCACTCAAAATCTTATCACATGCAGAAACTATTGCTCTTGCTCGTTTATTGTCTATGGCTCTGACTTTGAGATTAGCTAAGGCAGCTGATCTCTTTATCATAACAAATGCGGAAATTAAATTAGCATGGGCTTTGTTACCTGTTACATGATATTGTTTGATGGCTCTTGCCGTAAATGGACCATAATAGGCATCTGATGGAATTTTTACTTCTCCTAAAGAGTCTTTGTCATATCTAAATTTCAAATCAAATTCTCTATGAACAGCTATTATTCATTCTTTTTTACAGTATTTCTTTCTATTTTTTTTTGAAAATAATGGGAATTAATATATAAGCTATGGTTTGGATCCCATCCAATGAATAAGCGTTACAGCATGTTATTTA
Organism: Nitrosopumilaceae archaeon; assembly: GCA_036556885.1. GTDB lineage: Archaea > Thermoproteota > Nitrososphaeria > Nitrososphaerales > Nitrosopumilaceae > CSP1-1. The sequence goes on along the minus strand of DATBIP010000156.1, from coordinate 3,888 downwards.
CTATTGCAGCAGTTGCAGTAGTTAGTGCTACGCTATTCGGAAGCACATACACGCAAACCCAAATCTCTGGGCAATCAATAGGTGCCCCTCAAACGGACACTGACTTGATGCAGCAAATCAGAGACATGGGTGGATTACAACTCGTAATGCCACAAGCATTTGCAGAGACAGACTGTGGTGCACTGGAAGATTCTGGACGAAATGTTGTTGAATTCAATGTCACAGGTGAAAGTGTTGACCTACCAATTATGGGTGGCAAAACATACCATGCTATGACCTTTAACCAACAAGTTCCAGGACCTACCCTAAGAGTAACTCAGGGCGATGTCGTAAAAATGACACTTACTATTCCAGATAATGAAGTAACTGGTCACGGTAACGACATGCATGCATCACAAATGTCAGCAGGAAACTTTGATTCTATCAATCCTGGTGAATCAAAGACTTATTGCTATATCGCAGAATCTGCAGGAGTTTTCAAATACCACTGTTCTGGTGTTCATCTAGTTGGTATGGACCAACATGTCCTTTCAGGAATGCATGGAATTGCCATAGTTGATCCAGCAAATGGATACAAGAAACTAATGGTTGAAAAAACCTCAGGTAGCGGCGAACTAGATAAGAAAATGTACGATGCAGATGCGCTAGAGTTCCAACTACAGTATAGCCAATTATATCTTACACCTGAAGGCAATTATGATGCAGGAGCAATGTTCCAACATCATCAAACTGCCACTACTGTAAATGGAATACAATTTGGCTATGTTCCAAATGAAGTGCATAACGCACTCATTCAAGGAGATGCAAAAAAGAACATATTTGTAGCTCAGCCTTGGAACAGCCTAGACCTCAAACAATATCAATCACAACTATTGTATGTAGAAACTGGCCAACACGTTAGACTCTTTATTGAAAACCAAGCAAACACTCCAGTATTCTTCCATATAGTAGGAGAAATTTTGGACAGAGTTACACAAGGTAACCGAGTCCAATCAGGAGCAACCGAGACATGGACTCTTGGTGGTTCTCAAAATATGATTGTGGATTTGGTATTTGATGAGCCAGGCGTTTACGCAGCTGTTAATCACGACTATGCAGCAATTTACACTGGTGCAGCAACAGTCTTTGTAGCAGGGGATCCATTTGGATTAAACCCAAGACTAGTTGATGCAGGTGTAATTCAAGCACCAGTACCATCCTATGCATATGCACTGGGTAATCCAAGTGATGCTGTCCCACCAATGGGCAAAAACAGTATTGCACACCCAGCAGTAAATGTTCATGGTTTGTATACTGATGATCGTGCAGCCGAAATAGAAGCATCAGGAGCAATCGCTCTCTGGAAAGTTGTTCCAACACTACCACCAATCTAGGTAGTACACAACCCCCACTTTTTCTATTTTTTATTTTAATTTAACAAAACAATGTTTTACAAAATAATAATACCAGCTTTAATTAGATATTCAATGGATTTTGCAAATTCCCCATCAGAAATTTTTTCTTCTAACCACCATCCAGTACTAGTTTTAATCCAGTTAGGAATTTTTACTTCAGTTACTGTACCTTGACTTGTAGATTGTGAAACCACAATTATGTTCTCATTGATTAAAAATTCAATTCCTTGAGCAAATTCTTTGTCGGAAATTTCATCATTATACCAATATTTTGAAAAATCTCTAACCCAAAATGGAATCATTATTTTTCCTGAATCAATTAATTCAAATTCTGTAGAGTCTGAACTTCCTGAATATTCAATGTTTAGAGTATACTTTCCTTGAGGATACACAGCTGATTCAAATGGATAAGGTGAAGGAACTACCGTATTTAGTTCAGTAATTGGTACAGGGATGGCGCTACTGCTTTGTCCTGACTCGTCTATTATATGTAGAATTGCTGATTCCCCAGTTAATTCAGAAACTTGAATTGTAAAGGAAAGAAAATCGCCATAACTGTAGATTTCTTTGTCTGTCTGTATGCTAATAGATGGATTAGCATAAGCATTAGGTATTGTACAAACTATTACAGAAATAATTAGAATTGCACTAAGTATTGACTTTATTCTCAATGCATTGGTTCTATTAATACGAAATTAAATTCTTTTTTCTCTGTTTATACAGTTTAACTCATAATGATTATATTCAGTGAATAAAGGCAAACCTTCATGGGTTTTAATGAATCTGTTCTAATTTGTGATCAAGTAAATCCGATTTTAAATAAAATCTTAAAAGAAAATGGTTTGAAAATAGAATACAATCCTGAAATTACTCCTGAGCAAATCAAAGAAAAGATTGGAGAATTTAATATTGTAATTGTTAGAAGTAGAACAACAATTACAAAAGAGATGATAGAAAAGGCAAAAAATTGTAAAATTATTGCACGTGTAGGTGTAGGTTTAGATAATATTGATGTAGATGCTGCTAAAGAAAAAAACATCCGCGTACTTAATGCAGTAGAAGGAGCAATGAATGCTGTGGCAGAACAAGTTTTAGGTTTAATGCTGTCCTTAGCTAGAGAAATTCCACGAGCAGATAGAGAAATTCGAAACGGAAAATGGTTAAAAAAAGAGTTGATGGGAACTGAGCTTAAAGGAAAATATCTTGGAATTGTAGGACTAGGAAATATTGGTAAAAGACTTGGACGATTAGCTCGTGCATTGAATATGAATATTATTGGATATGATGTAATTCCAATCGATGAGGACTTTTCAAAAGAGGTTGGGTTGATGAAAACTGATTTAGATACACTATTGCAAAGCTCTGACTATATATCATTACATGTGCCGCTGTTAGATTCTACATATCATCTCATTAATGCAAAAAAATTATCTTTGATGAAAAAAACTGCATATATCATCAATACCTCAAGAGGTGGAGTTGTTGATGAAGAAGCACTTTATGATGCTTTGAAAAATGGGAATTTAGGTGGGGCAGCATTAGATGTTTTTGAAAAAGAGCCTGCAACAGGAAACAAACTTGCCACTTTGCCAAATGTAATTTTAACCCCTCATATTGGTGCTCAGACAAAAGAAGCTCAGTCACTAGCCGCAAATGTTATAGCAGAAAAGATAATACAGGTTCTTAGAGGGATAATCTAGTATTGATATCTAAAGTCTTACTTGCAACAACTTTCCTGCTTTTAGCTATTCCTATGTATGCTTATGCGATTCCAGGAACCGCCACAGTAGATGTTAATGGTCAATCCATTGATGTGTCATATGACGCAGCAGGTGTAGAAGTAACTGGAGTAGATGCTGATTTGGATGGAATTGAACTAATCTTTATAGTCCAAGTGACTGGAAGTCCAGCAATTCTTGAAATTACATTTGATAGAGAATTTTTTGATTCTAAATTTGGCGATACTGATGAGCCTTTCTTAGCAATTGCAGATGGCGACTTTGTTGAAATTGCGGAAACAGAAACAACTAATGATAGTAGGACTCTGAGATTGGAACTGCCTCAAGGAACAGAAGAAGTTGAAATCATTGGAACACACTTGGCTGGAATTACATTAGAAGAACCAGTAGTTGAAGAACCAGTAGTTGAAGAGCCAGTAGTCGAAGAGCCCGAGGTAGTTGAGGAACCAGTAGTTGAAGAACCTGAAGTACCCGAAGTTACACAACCAAAGACTGAATGTGGCCCAGGAACAGTACTAAAAGACGGTGTATGTGTATTAGAAGAAACTTGTGGACTAGGCACTCATCTTGAAGATGGTGTTTGTGTACTTGATGAACAAGTTTCTAGTTCTGCAGAACGTCCTCCGTTTAATCAATTAATTTTTGGAGCAGGTGCTGGTTTTGTAATTGCATTTATTGTAATGATATTTCTTTGGTTAATTGGTAAAGCTGGAAGACAAAAAAATAACTCATAAATTATTTTTCTTTCTTTTGTT
>DATBIP010000155.1:0-2372 GCA_036556885.1 Nitrosopumilaceae archaeon | reverse complement strand
TTTGATTTTTCAACTTGAGACATGTTATGTCTATAACAATCTGAGAATAAAAACCATTGTCGAATTTTTTTAATACACAAAGGTTCACCTTTTTCATTTTGTAGGTGGAAAAGGTTATTTTTCCAGCTTTTTTGAGAGAAGTATGAAAGAGTTTGATATTTTAAAATGCAAGGAAGCGCATGCCCCAAAATATTACGTTCTTTACATGACAGGAGATTCAAAAAGACCCATTCAAGATTATTTTGTATGTGAAGAGTGTTCGCATAGTCCAATCTACAGCGACTCTAAAGCAATTATTCACCATGAAGAACTAAAAGAAGGCATGAGGATATTTGTTCCAAATCTAAATGAGCTAAAATTTCCAGACGATTTTCCAGCCGATTTTCTTAAGAGTAAAAAAGGACTTTATTTGTAAGTCATGGGGTTTTTCCCAAGATTTTCATTATTTTAAATGGAATTTTACCAAAATCGGCCTCTCTTGCAGAAGATACCAATAACACATTATTGTCCTCTAAGGGAAAACTGTAGATTATTACCTTGCCCCTATATGATAATGAGAAACTGACAGGTCCAAATTCCTTATCAAACTCGTGGCGCATCCTTACACGGAGCGCAATTTCCATAAACAACATTTCATCCTGTTTTTCATTTTCAAGTGCCATCATACCTTTTTTCATACCCCCAGCTACCAAATGTCCTCTGTCGTTAATTACGCGGGCTGACCTCATTGTAGGATCCAATAGCATAATCTGCTGACAGACCTTGTCATAGTCCATTTGTTTATGAAATACAGACGAACTATTTATTGCGATCTTTTATCTTATAATTACGTGGAAAACGACCTTCAAAAAGACCCAGTAGAATTTTACAAACACCTATCATTGTTTTGGACAGATTTGATATATCTGATGTCCAGCAAACCACAAGCCCTAACATCAGTAGGCCCAATGAGAAATTTTGCAACGAATGCAAAAAAAATTGCTACGGAATTGTTGGAAGCAAATGACGACCTTGTAGAATTTAATACAAGATTAACAGAGTATTACCAACAATTAGCAGACACCTGGACAGAAGCACAAAAAAAAGTCACCACAAAAATACCAAAAGTACCAAATGATCAGGAACAATTTGAGGCATACAAAAGAATTTGGATTGATATGTTTGATAATGATTTTACAGAATTATTTGATTCCAAAAAATTTGGAGATAACTATGGAAAACTTGTAGCAAGTGAACTTGAGCTCTCAAAACATTGGGAGCAGATTGTAAATGTGATGCTCCAGTCTGCCAACTTGCCTAACAAAAAAGAAATTGATGAAGTTTACAAAGAGCTTCATTCTTTAAGAAAAAGAGTTTCAAAATTAGAATCACAGACAAAAACAATCAAACCAAGGAGCAAAACCAATGACAGCGGAGAATAGAATAGACCCCAAACTAGTTGAGGAATTTCTCAAGTTCGGAAGAAATCTTGCAGAAGCCCCTAAGATTGTTCCAGCTCCAGATGAAATCAATTTGGAAGTTACGCCACATGAGGTTGCATATACTGAAGATAAGATGAGACTACTTCATTACAAACCACTAACAACCAAGCAAAGTCGTACGCCGTTGATAATTGCTTATGCATTAATTAATCGGTATCATATTTTGGATATTCATCCAAAAAAGAGCTGGGTCAGAAATCTATTGAATCAAGGAATTGATGTATACATGGTTGATTGGGGAACTCCAACAAATATGGACAAGTATCTTGATTTGGATGATTATGTAAATGTGTATTTGGATAACTGTGTTGATTTTGTAAGAGACGAAAATGATGTTGAACAGGTTTCATTACAGGGATACTGTACTGGCGGAACAATCTCAACAGCATATTGTGCATTGCATCCAGAGAAGATTAGAAATTTTGTTGCGACTGCACCAGTAATTGATGGCTGGCGCGATACTACTGTTGTTAGCAATCTTGCAAAACATATTGATGTTGATAAGATGGTAGACACTATTGGCAATATGCCGCCTGAGTTCATGTATTATTGTTTTTCAATTCTAAAGCCCTTTGAGCAGGGAATTGAAAAATATGCTAATTTTTTTAGGAATATCGATAATGAGAGTTTTGTGGATAATTTCCTCAGAGTAGAAAAGTGGCTCAGTGACACGCCTCCAATTCCTGGAGAGCTCTTCAAACAATGGATTAAAGACATTTACCAAGATAACCTTTTGATTCAAAACAAGATGTATGTTGGCGGAAAACATATTTCGCTTGATAATATCAAAATGCCAATTTTTACTCAGGTTGCTGTAGGGGATCATTTGGTGTCACCTGAATGCAGCATGCCTCTGCATTACGCTGTTGGAAGTGAAGACAAAACCTTGAG
>DATBIP010000154.1:0-2128 GCA_036556885.1 Nitrosopumilaceae archaeon | reverse complement strand
GTCTCCACTAAATCAACAACGTAGATTCAGTTGTTAATTGTCTTACGATTTCTAATATGTTAATCCTCATTTTTATACCACTTATCCAAGTAGGTAGTAATGGGAATTAAATCAAAAATTCAAGGCACGGAAGATTTTATCAAAAAAAAAGCAAGTTTTCGAAAAAATAACGTCTCTTTCGTTAAAGAAATCATGGCATCCGTAGAAAATGTGTTTCTAAAAACTGATGCGATTGCTATTCTCATAAAGAGAACAGGGGAATCAAAAATATTTTTTGAAGCATTTGATAAGATTACCCGCGAAGGCTATGATTTAAAATCTCAAGAGCCAATAATTGATCCAATTCCAAAAATAAATATGACTTTAGGATATATTTTCTATTTTCAAAACAAAAAATACATAACATAATATCAAATGATAACAACATAAGAATACAAATAACCAAAGTTGGAAAAATTAGATACCAAAAGGGGCCTTCGGGGGGAATCGAACACCCGCCCGGGGATCCACAGTCCCCTATACTACCACTATACTACGAAGGCCACAGGAAACGTTTGTTTATATTTCTAGTATTAATCTTAGCGAATTTAACAAATTTTTCAAGAACAAACATACCTTTAGCTTTATTATTATCGAAAACATACTTTATCACATGCAAGGGAAAGGTTGGTTCATTGCAATGGCAATTACAGTTGCTATAGTTTGGATTGGAACAAACTATCTAATACCATTCAAATAGGAAATTTTGGAATATTCAAAATTTAGTAATTCTATGAGAGTTTTTTTTAATCACCTTTAAATTTGTAATATAATCAAAAATTTTGATTTGAAGAAAGAGTTCTTTACAAGTAAATTATGGTCTGCAAGGAAGGCAGGTTTAAGTCAACCTATTGAACGTCGTGTCGATATTATTGAGGGTGAGAAATTTACATGGACTAACTTACAAAATCCTGAGCGCAAAGATGTAGAACAACTTGCACAAAAATATCATTTCAATGTATTAAACATTGAAGACTGTATGACAAAATTTGAATTACCTAAAATAGATAGCTACGATGATCATGTGTTTGTGATCTTACATTTCCCTCCGTTAGATGCTACAAAAGGCATACAACAATTTACACAGCTTTCGATTTTCGTTGGTAGTGATTTTCTTGTAACTATTCATCAAGGAGATTTAAAACCACTTGTGGATATGGTAAATGTATGTAAAGAAAATTCTGATCCACAAAGAAGACAACGTCTTATAGGAAAATCTACTGGCTCTTTACTTCATGAAATTATTGATGTTCTAGTTGATGACTTGCTTCATACTTTAAGGAAAATTGTTGGAAATCTTGAAGACATTGAAGATATCGTTTTTGATGAAACAAAGTCTGCAGGACGTCAGATTTCTGTGCTTAGAAGAGAAATTACAAAGCTTAGAAGAATAGTAACGCCTCTAAAAAAAATTACTCTAGAGACAGCTAAAAACTTACAGCGATTTTCAAAGAGTGAAGAAGACCTTACATTGTATTTTGACGACATTATAGACCATGTCGATAAAGTCATTGAATCGCTTGAAGAAGCAAAAGAGACATTGGAAATTTACAAAGATACGGATTTCATGCTCAGCACAGAAAAGTCAAACAAAATTCTCTCAATACTAACAATGATCTTTACCTTGTCCATACCTGCCACTGTAATTACACAATTTTACGGGATGAACGTCAATATTCCAGGAGGAATTGAAACTGGGACATGGCTTGCACTTGGGCCTTACACCACTTTTGTTTTTGTAATTTTTATTTGTTCAATTCCTGCCTTGATAATGTGGTTTTATTTCCGCAAAAAAGGTTGGTTTAGTACTTAGAACTCTACTGCTAGTAAAAAAATAATGAATAAAGTTAATTAAAATCAGGCTAAAAGTATCGATATGAGTTGTTCAGGCGAAGTTGTAGATTTAGAAAATGAGCTTATTCAAATAAAGCCAAAAATTATTGAACAGTTAAAAAAAGCAAAGTATGGCGTTTCTGATCATTCCACCGTTGATTTATGTCATTGGACAAGAAAATCATTCAAAAATGAGGGAGATTGTTACAAGCACAAGTTCTACGGGATTTCCACACATCGTTGTATGGAATTTTCT
>DATBIP010000153.1:0-2180 GCA_036556885.1 Nitrosopumilaceae archaeon | reverse complement strand
CAAAGAATAACCCGCCCACAATCTCCTTCATGAAAAGATCGATGAGCCGTAATCCTACTTAAGTTTTAGGTAGCTTTGTTCCAGATTATTATTGGGATTAGAAAAATTTCTTTGCGGTCTAGAAAAAAATTCTTAATTGAGGGTATACCTTACAAAAATTTGTGAAGGGGCAAGATAAGGGATTTGACTCTGCATATTATAGAAAAAAACGTTTAAAGAAAAAAGCAAAATCAGAAAATAATTAAATTTTTACAGAAATGAATAATGAGATAAAAAAAATTGTAGAATATTATTAGTTGATTCAATAATGGTATTTTTACGTAAAAGAAGTACACTAGTGCTCTATAAGGCCAAGTAAAAACTCTGTTAAGTAAGATGGCACAAACAAAAGCTCAACGCAGTGCTGCAGCAAAAAAAGCAGCTCGTACAAGACAAAGAAACGCAGCAAAAAAAGGTTCTAAAAGTAGCACGAGGAGACGTTAGAATCAATCTCTTTTTTTAAAATTTTGTGATATGAATTTTAAATGCAAAAACTGTAAGAAGGATTTTGAATTATTCAATAGTGAATTTTGCTGTATGGAATGTCTTAATGATTATTATCTAAAAGGACACGCAAAATACTAGGCAATCAGAGCAGGAATCTAGTGTGTTTGTGTCAGTGCATAATCCAAAGGTTCTTGTAGGGAATGACTAAGCTGGTATATTGTGAAGATTGTATTTCTCCGCTTGGAGATTTAATGAAACAAAGGCAAAGTCATGACTCCCTAATCAAAGGATTAATTGATTATTTTCAAACAAAAGATCTTGAAGTATCTCTTGCAAATTATGAAGGCTATACAAAGCCATTTGTCATAAAAAGACATTCTCCAGACGTAATGGCAGTTAATCGCACAAATGGACTAATCCACATTGGAATGGTGAAGCTCTGCTCTTCTCTTAATGAGCAAGCAACAAAAGAAGCCTTTGAAGACTTTTCAAAAAGACTAATGAAGAGTACAGATACAGAAAAAATTCGGGTTCCATTCTATATTGCAGTTCCAAATGAATGTCAATCAAAAATAAAAGAAATTTTTAGACAATTTGAAATTCCTTGGAAAGATAATATCATTGTTTTAGGATTTTAAGATACGCACGAGCTTATTTTCAATCTGTATTTTGATTACAACTTGGATAAGTTCCATGCTTTGCCTTGAATTCTTCTAAGAGCTGTCTTTGGCGTTCTTTTGGATTTTCAATAAACATTCTTTGATAGGTATGGGTTTTTTGCTTACAAGGATTATTTTCAAAGTTTGTATCAACATAGTTGGCAAATTCTTTTTGAAGATTTTCACTTTCTCCAATGTATAATACATCTAGCTTTTTATCATACAGAACGTATACTCCAGGCCTTGCTTTAACAAATCTTGCACTTTCAAGCCATAACAGAACCTTTTCTTCAAGAATTTCCATGTCAATTTTTTACTTGTGTGAGATAAAACACTTGCAATCACAATCAAACATGCCTGCTTTTCCCATGCATTGTTCATGTTGCTGATTATAACATTTGTTGCAAGTAACCAAGAGTCGCATATTTACAGATGAACCGCATAAATACCCACGTTATTGACGACTCTCATAATTGATCTAACGCAGAATGTTTGAATGTCCAAGCCAAACCCCGAACTAAGGAATTGAAGACAGAAGGGAATGGGTGAACGCAAATGGTGTTTTGATTGGTAATATGAATGGAAGAAAATGTTTATCTTCGATCTCTGATCTTCTTTTCTAAAATATCAATCATTTCGTTGACCATATAGTCTCCATCTCGTACATGATTAATTCCAGTTATAGCCTTCATTCTAGTCATTGTTTCGTTGGTGATTTGTAGTTGTGGCATACAATACATTGTAATAGTTGTTATATAAGCTCAAGGGATTGCCTTGATAAAAAAAAAGAAAGAATGTGTGTAAAAAATTGTAACAAGATAATTGAATTTAAATTACTTTAAACAGAATTAACTTAAAATCTTCTACTACTGCGATGTTTTGGTAAACATTCTCGGCAATAAACTGGTCTACCCTCTTTTGGTTGAAAAGGTACTTCAGATTCTTTGCCACAATCAGCACATGTACACGGGTACATTGTTCGTTCTTCTGACATAATCACCATCTATATTGGCCTAATAAGAACTAATGAGAGTA
>DATBIP010000152.1:0-5665 GCA_036556885.1 Nitrosopumilaceae archaeon | reverse complement strand
AGGCAAAGCTTCAAGCCTTTGTTCAGCTCACGCGACACATTGTTTTTCCACTAATGCTGATTCAGTTTTTAGTACTCCCAATTCTTTTGGCATCTGAAGTAAATCTCTATGTTGTCAGTGTCTTGCCGGCACTTACAATTGCTGCATACTTGGCAATGGGTCCTGGTGCATATCTGCTTGTAATTCACAAGCTGTGGAAGAAAAACTGGAAGTACAAGGCAAAGGCACTCCCCTACCTTCTAGTATACTCTATAGGTATGTCAGTCAACAATACCGTTGCAGTCTTTGATGCAATACTTGGAAAGAAAAATGAATTTTTGCGTACTCCAAAATATGGCATAATAAAAAATACAGATGACTGGAAAAACAAGGCATACAATTTACCCTTTACAAGAACCACTTTACTTGAGATTTTCTTTGGGATTTATGGCCTTATTGGAGTATTAATTGCAATCTTTACGTACAATCCGGTCTTTGCCCCAATCATGGGCCTACACGCAGTAGGATTCCTTTATGTTGCCTACCTGAGCGTATCGCATTCAAGATTTAAAAGAGACATATCTAACACCAACCATACACAAACAAAGGCAGAAAAAATGGCAAGCATCTTTTACAAACTAGCACTTGTAGGAATAATTGGGCTAATTGTATTTGCAGTATACATGGCAATGACAGGATATGCAAACGATGTTTATCCAGTTGATGTTTCACGTGGGCTTTTAGATAGAATCATGACCTCGCCAGAACCAGCAACAGTACTTGCTGATCTTCACAAAATTCAAGAACTCTTACCGGAAGAAGGAAATCCAGTGTGGATATTTCCAACTCCCTCTACAGACTTTACACTAATACAAAGGGATCTTGACGCAATGATTATAGCTGTAGAAAAAATTCAACCCGTTCCGCGCGACAGTTCTGCATTTCATACTGGAATGGATGCTATTGGTGACAGAGCACTAATTCTTCAGGAAAATCTAGAGGATGTAACGCCATACATGTATGTCAGCTTTATCAATATTGTGCTAAGTGCAATATGGATTGCAGGAATCTTGGGAATATTTGCAGTCCTTAAACGAAAGAAGGAACAGCTTCAGACATCAGACATGTCTGACGGCATTTAGGAAATATTAATCTCCTTTCTAATTTCATCAACGGCTCTAATGCCAAAGATATCTCGCACCTGCTGAACCCTTAATGCCTCTTTTAGGAAATCCTTTCCAAGCTGGTTTGAGAGAATATTCATAACATCAGAAAACGTAATCTCCCACCTGTCTGCGCAGTCTAGGATCTTGCTTACGGACCACTTTCTTACCTCACTTGGAAGCGATATCTTTTGTCCTGACTCTATTGACAATCTGTCAAAGAGATTTACCATTTGAGCTGTCTGGGTTGCCATCTTTTCAAGGTCTTGCAGGGTTCCGTATTTTGTTTCTGCAAGCATTCTGATATTTGATTGGAATTCTGTTAGTTTAAGGAGGCCCATCATCTCCTTTCCTGTATATTCTGAGCTTCGATTTGAGGCTGATTTTAGAGCCTGAATCTCCTGAATGATTTGGTTAGTCTTTTTGTGAAATTCTGAAGCCGATTGGTCTGAGCGATTAAGCAATGCGGATAATCCTGAAATCTTTTCTTCTGTTTTTTGTGCAAGACCTTCTAATTCGTGCTTGAAGGATGTAATGTCTCCGCCAATATTTCCTGTCCTGCTAGATATTGACTGGATGTTTCGTTTTAGCTCGTTGAGCTGGTCGGTAATGCCAGGTGCGTTTGCCTTTGCCATTACGGCTGCAAACTCTAGCTTGAGGTTGTTGATTATTCCACCAAGGGACTCTATTTGTTCTGCCTTGCCGGAAATTGACTCTATCTTCTTTTTTATCTCTGCAAGCTCCGGTACAACTGACGAGTCCTTTGCTCTTTCTGCAACATCCTTGAGCTCGTCCCTTACACTGTCTATTCTGTCAGATATTGTCATTATCATCTTGGAGTTATTTCGAATAGAGTCAAAGCTGTCAGAGATCTTTTGCATGATATGCTTTGTGTCAGGTGACGCCTTTTGCTCCTCTGATATTTTGTGTATCTGGTCTTGCAATCTTGCTGTCTGTGTATTGATCTTTGAGACAAGATCAGCTTGACCTCTTACTTGGTTTAGTCCAGTAAATAATTTCTGAGTGTCCTCTTCGATAATGTTTATCTGCCTTGACTGTTTTTGAATATGTTCTAAAACTGCACTCAGAGAATCAATCATATTTTTCATTGAGATGAGAACCTTCTGGTTTTCTGAGAATATTCTTGTCATCGCTTTGATTTCTTTTGATAATACTTTAGTAGAGTCTGATACTCCTGCGACTTTTTTTAATAAGGTTGCAGTTCCTGGCTCTTTAGTTGCTTTGGTACTTTTTTTAGTCGACTTGGTACCTGATTTTGCTGCCATGGTATACTAGAATATGTAATGCTGATAAAAAAGTTAGGTTAGAAAAAATAATAGCAGCTACTTGTTAACCATTTCTGGTTCATGGAGTAGCTCGTGGAAGGTTTTTTCAACCAGCCCATTCATGCTTTCGATGAATCTTTCTGGGCAATATTCGCATGTTATCATATGATTACGGTACGGTACCGTACTATTAATAGTCTGGTTATGGTATAGTTACCATTTCTTGGGCAAAAACTGCCTTTGGCTTTGTGATACATATGTGTTGCAAGTGGAACTTTTGCCCTAAAACTATACTATGAGAGCAGTCAGATACCCCAGGTCATATCTCCACATTATATTCAGATGACCTACTCATCACTCTGCGGTAAATACTAGATAAAATTCCCTATTATCTTTAATGTCTTAAAACCATCAATTGGTAAATACCTGTTAGCTGCTAACTGTATACATGGTAGGCCCTCAGGATGGAGGTTTTGGTTTTGATCAATCTAAAAAATATTCATCAGTAGAAAATTTAGACCAAGTTTGCGTCCAATGTCAAGCAGGTCAACACAAAAAATGTCTTGCAAAAAACAAACAACAATCAAGTTGTGAATGTGAATACTGTATCATAAACGGTTAATCTGTCTAATTTTGACAATTCTTCCAATTTCTAAAGGTTCCAAAATATGACCCAGTATACTTGAAGATAGAAAAATCATATCTTTTCTCCAAACATTTCTTCACATTTTGGACAGTAGTCTTTGATTTCTCCATTTGGTAGATTAGTATGAATTAGTTCAATATCTGGGTGAAGAGGACATGTTTCTCTCATCTGGAATAATTACAACTGAACTAGTATATGGATTGCCAGCAGAATTTCCAATGAAATAAAACTGTTTTTAAATGAAATCATGTCTTAGAAAAAGGTGGATAATTTTTTTCTTCAGGCTCAAGCACAAAATGGCTTGACAGATTCTATGAACGAAGGGCTTTTCAGCTTTATAGACAAAATTAATCCATTTCATCTACCTCACGCAAACTTTGTAACAGACCTTGCAATAATTATGATTCTAGCAGCAATTGTTACGCTTGCTTTTTTCAAAATTAGGCAACCACTAATCATTGGATATTTGTTTGCAGGAATGCTAATTGGGCCTCTTTCTCCATTATGGGCTTGGATTTTACCAGAAGGAGGACCGTCGTCTGTTGGTTTTTCAGGAGTAGGAATACTCTCTGACATTACAGCTTTGAATCTTTTTTCTGAAATTGGTGTAATATTATTACTCTTTGTTATAGGAATAGAATTTCCCTATGCAAAAATCCGCTCTATTGGAAAAATCTCTATAGGAATAGGAACCCTTGGATTGTTTTCTACACTTGGTGCGGTATTTTATGCAGCAAATCTGATGGGACTAAATTTTATGGACTCGCTTTTTATCGCAGCAGCTCTCTCTATCAGCAGTACAGCAATTATTATTAAAATATTTGAAGATCTTGGAATATTAAAAAAAGAATCCTCAATACTTGTTTTAGGAATTTTAATTGTTGAAGACGTCATCGCAGTAATTTTGATTTCAACGCTCCAGTCAGTATCTCTGCTTGGAACAGTATCTATTGAAAGTATCTCACTTGCAGTTGCAGTAGCTGCTGGTTTATTCATCGGAACATTTACAATTGGAACAAAAATTATTCCGCCTCTCATAGACAAAGTTGCAAGTGCAGAAAATAGAGAGATTCTACTGCTAAGCGTCTTGGGAGTATGTTTTGGTTATGCACTAATATCAAACATAGCCGGCCTGTCAGTTGCAATAGGCGCATTTCTTGCAGGAGTTCTGATAGCAGAATCAAAGTCATCAGAGGTTTCTAAAATTTTATCCAGTCCAATCAAAGACATGTTTGTTGCCATCTTCTTTGTATCCGTTGGTGCTTTGATGGACGTTACCCAAATTGGAAATTTTATTTTCATCGCATTAGGGCTAATTGTTGTTACTATAGTAGTAAAATTTGGCGGCAACCTGCTTGGCAGCCTTTTGTTTAGGCAACCAAGAAGAAAGTCACTTCGTTCAGCCTTTGACCTTGCAGCTCCAAGGGGGGAATTTTCTATAGTTATTGTAAAGACTGGCGTAGATATAGGTGCAGTAAGCGCTTTTCTATTCCCTCTGATAGGAGTAATCTCAATTATCACAACGTTTCTTACGCCATTCTTATTTAGGGTAGGTGACAAAGTAATTCCAAAACTCTCAAAGGACTAGAAAATGTCAAAAGATGAACTAACCGAACTTCTAAGCAAGGTACACAAGAGTGTTACAGTATTCAATTACAACGGTAACAAGGTTCCTTGTATAATTTTGACTGAAAGAAGATTTTCAGAAATCATGGATAAGATTGCCGGAAGGCCAGTATCTGTAGATACCAATCTCAATATTTTACAAAATGGCATGGGAAACGTATTTGTGGAAATTACCTTGGATTTTTCTGACGGCGATATTCACGAAAAGATTTTGCTGTATGCAAACGAGTCGCTTGATTTTTTTGAGTCGCTTGCAAATACATCGATGCTTGCACTATCCTCTCCCCACTCTCAAGTCGGACAGGAAAATGTCTTTATGATCCAGCTTCCAAAACCTGAAAGAGCTACAAATGCCCTTGATGTTATCAGGCGAGGCCTGAATGCAGGCAAGGACCTTTCATAATTTTTGGTAAAATAAATAGAATGCAGTTGCCGGGATTTGAACCCGGGCCACGAACTTGGCAAGCTCGCATAATAACCAAACTATACTACAACTGCTCTATCGATAAATTTAATTTTCTCTATTAAAGCGTACTGCTATTTTTAAGATTGTTTTTAATGTTGATTGTTCTATCTATATCATGGATGAAAAACTTCGAAAAATTATAGAGCAAAAAATTGACTCTACATTTGAGAAAAGTGACGAAATCCAAAACATTGTACATTCTCTAGAAGAGCTTTCTACACAAAAAAATTCTTTTGCGCTTGGCATTATAATTGGTAGATTATACAACTCATTTTATTATCAATGCAGGAGGATCCTAAAAAGAGACCCAACAGAGCAAGAGTTTTCAGAATTTTTAGAAATACTAAAAAAACACAAATTAGAATTTCTTAAAAAAATCCCTTAGTTATTTTATTGGAATAACGTTGATTGTAGGTGTGCCTGGCAGCTTGACACAAGCACTCTTCAATGATTTTTTAGCCACTTCTAGATGTTCCTTTTTTACATGCATCTCCATTAT
>DATBIP010000151.1:0-3728 GCA_036556885.1 Nitrosopumilaceae archaeon | reverse complement strand
ATCTATTACAAAAAGTTCCATACATTTGTCACCCTCAATTTTGCTATGGAGGTGAGTAGTTATAAGATCCTCAAAATTATGTTTGATTCCACTTACAATGTGATCAAATTCATCATTATGAACAACAAGCAGAATTGCGTGAATGTTCCCAGAAAGTTCAGTTTTTTGTTTAGCCTCTGAAACAAAGTTTCGAATTCCTGCCCGTATCACTTCAGACCTTCCAGAAAATCCCATTGATTTTTGTAGCTTATTAAGCTGGGAAAGAATTTCGTCATTTAATGAGATTGAAATGATTGGCATAGGCTGCATATTATTAAACTGGTTATATATCTAGTCGCTAAAATTATTAACTTTTTGTAGATTTATTAATAATATTAGATACGAATCAGAATATGCTGAAGAGAACATCTTATGCAATTATCGGTGGAGCAATCGCATCTGTAATTATTTTTGCAGCGGTTTTTGGAATATCTTCAGTAACTACGTCAAATGATTTATCATCAATCCAACCTCAAGAGAAAAAAATCCTGGTGTTTGCCTCATTTTATCCATATTATGAATTTAGCCGAAATGTTGGAGGGGATTATGCAACGGTAAAACAATATCTTCCAACAGGAGTTGAGCCACATGAATGGGAACCAATTGCTGGAGAAATCCAGTTGTTAAAGGATGCTGATGTTTTTATTTACAATGGTCTTGGAATGGAGGTATATGTCAATAATGTGATGAACTCTGATGAATTTGATCATGTTGTTTTTGTCAAAGCATCAGAAGGTCTTGAACTAATTAAGCCAACAAATGAGCATAACATTATTGGAAATGAAAGTGATACCGGACATGAAGAAGAGCACTTCGAATTTGATCCTCATATCTGGCTTGATCCCATACTCGTAAAACAGCAAGTAAATAATATCAAAAATGCACTAATCAAGGCAGATCCTAAAAATGCTCAGCATTATGAACAAAATGCTTTGGCATATAATGAAAAACTAGACTCATTAGACAAGAAAATTAAATCAGGATTATCAAGCTGTCAAAAAGATACAGTAGTTTCTTTTCATAATGCCTTTACATATCTTGGAAAAAGATATAACATCAAGGTCCTTGCAATAAGTGGGATTTCGCCAGACTCAGAAGCAACTGCCACTCAAATTAAAAATTTAGTTGATTTTATAAAAGATAATAATATTAAAGTTATTTTCGCTGAAGAACTTGTAGATCCAAGACTAGCAGAGGTAATTGCTGAAGATACTGGTACTAAAGTTATGGTACTTAGTCCATTAGAGGGATTGACAGAGGAAGAGGCATCTAGAGGAATGACATATATTGAAAAAATGGAGCAGGACTTAGATTTACTTAGGATTGCCTTAGAATGTCAATGATAAATGTCCTTGAGGTTAGAAATCTAACTATTGGATACAACAACCACATTGCAATTGATAACATCAGTTTTAACGTTGCCGAAGGAGACCTTCTGGGAATTGTAGGACCAAATGGTGCAGGCAAGACAACGCTTTTTCGTGCGATACTTGGACTTCAACAATATAGTAAAGGAGAGATTAAGCTGTTTGGATATAGGTCGGAAAAATACAACTCACTACTTCCTCTAGTGGGATATGTACCACAGAAGATAGCATTTGAACCAAACTTTCCTGCAACTGTTTATGATATAGTGTCCATGGGAATAATATCTGACAAGATAATTATGAAAGGTGAAAAACTGATACAGCAGTGTGGTTGCTGCTGGAACAGGATCTACAAAAAGATTGATAAGGACAACGACAAGATAATAGAGGCGCTCAGAACAGCTGGGCTAGAACACCTAAAAAACAGAAGAATAGGAGAATTATCTGGGGGCGAGTTACAACGTGTCTTTATATCAAAATCTCTTGTAAAAGATCCATTACTACTAATTTTAGACGAGCCAGTTACAAGTGTTGATGTAGAATCACAAGCAAAATTCTATAGTGTAATAAAAAAGATCAACGAAGAAAATAAAATTACAATAGTATGGTCATCACATGATCTTGATGCAATATCTAAATACGCAAACAGAGTAGCATGCATGAACCAAAAACTTTTCTTCCATGGAGAAAAAGAAAAATTCTTCTCAGACAAAGAGATTCTCAAAACATATACAGAATCCGCAATGCAGATGCATATGCACCATCATGACACTTATTGATGATTTATGATTCTTGATATTTTATCATACAGCTTTATGCAAAAGGCTCTGATATCAGGTATTGCCGTTGCAGTCATTTGTTCCTTTGTAGGAACGTTTCTTATACTTAGAAGATATTCTCTTTTTGGTGACAGCATAGCACACGTTTCATTTGGTGGTATTTCAATAGGGCTTTTTCTTGGGGTAGCACCATTGTGGACTGCATTTATTGTGGCCATACTTGGAGGATTAGGATTACAAAAGCTTAGGCAGAACACACAGATATCTGGTGATGCTGCAGTTGCAGTAATGCTAGTATCAGGACTTGCAGTTGGTGTAATCATTATTAGCGCATCTGGCGGATTCTCTGTAGATCTATTTAGCTTTTTGTTTGGAAGTATACTTTTGATAAGTCTTGAGGATACAATAATGATAACGACAATTAGTATGGGAATAGTTGCAACGTTGTTAGTATTCCAAAAACAGTTTTTACATATTGCATTTAATGAGGAACAGGCAAAGGTTGCAGGACTAAATGTAACTGCATTAAACTACATCTTTGTGGTGCTTGCAGCAATAACGGTAGTAACGTCAATGCGCCTAGTTGGCATACTACTAATATCTGCACTCATTGTTATACCAAATATTGCTGCGATGATGTTTGGTAAAGGATTCAAAAAAACGGTAGTAATATCTATTTTAATGTCTGTGTTCTCAGTAATCGTAGGAATCTTTCTTTCATACTATCTTAATCTAGCTCCTTCTGGAACAATAGTGATGATATCAGTTGCGTTGTTGGTAGGAACCCTTGCTGCACGCTCTTCTGGTATTTTATCTAGGATTTCTCTAAAAACACAACCTACTATTTCTCACAACGCTTGACTTACATAATAAATAGACTATTTTTTATTTGATAGTTTTCTACTAAAACTTCTAAGTTCTTATTTTTTATTTTGCTAAATAATTCTAATTATTTTATCATTTATTAGAAGTAGCTAACCAAGTACACTAAATTATTTTTGTCTAATCACTTTGTTTAATGTAAGTGGTACATTAGCACGATCAAATGGTTTTACAACATAATCTCTAGCACCTAGTTTAATTGCATCTTGAACAATGTGTTTTTCTTCAACAGAAGTAATCATAACCACTTTAGCTTGTGGATTAATTTTAAGAATAGCACGTAGTGCTTGAATTCCATCAGCTCTTGGCATGTTTACATCCAAGGTTACCAGATCCGGTCTGATTTTTTGATATGCCTTTACTCCTTCAATACCATCAGCAGCTTCATAGATTTCTGATGCTAGTCCGTTACTTTTGATAATGTCCTTAAGAAGAGTTCGCATAAACGATGCGTCATCTACTACTAAGATTTTTGAGGCTGCTCTACTCATTTGACTCCACACCTTTGTTGCATAGAAATTGTTTTGATTTGTAAAGTAATAATACTAAGGGTGTTCGTCCTGAACACACATTTTTGAAAGTTCGGTTATTTTTTGTGATGTAATTATGAAATGACTTCATTTTAATTGCCTGTAATTATCTCAGAAAGAGAATCTGTAGT
>DATBIP010000150.1:0-1919 GCA_036556885.1 Nitrosopumilaceae archaeon | reverse complement strand
ATTTTTCAAACGGTTCAAAGCTACGGCGCAAAGGCAGGAAACCTTTACGAGCATTATTTTGTTCATGCAAATGTAGATGAGGGCAGAAGCTTCGTATCAAGATCTTCAGAAAAGTTTGACATCATCTATATCCCATTTGTTGACACATGGGCGTCAGTCTCTTCAGGAGGCTTGGGAGTATCAGAGAATTTTCTATACACAGTAGAAGGATTCCAAGAATATTATGACCATCTTACAGATGATGGCAAGATTGTTGCAGTAAGATGGCTTGTTGATTCACCAAGGTTTGTCACGACATTTACAAAATTATTAGAAAATAATGGCTTACAGAGAGATGAGGTTTACAAGCATATCATAATTGCATCATCAGAATCCACTACAAAGGATCCAAGTGTTACTATGGCGATTTTATCCAAAAAGCCTTTTACCACATCTGAAATCTCGTTCTTGTCAGATTCCTTTAGCAAAAATGGTTACAAACCAATATTGATGCCTGACAAAGTCATGTTAGACCCGTATCCATCCATACTCAAAGGAACTATTTCCTTTGAAGATTTTTATGAACTCTATCCAACAAAGACCCATCCCGTAACAGACGATAGTCCGTTTTTCTTGTCTTTTGAAAAACCGATTCCGTCGATTTTGGAATCTTTACTGTATATCTCAAGTATTATTGTTGGTGCATTTCTTGTAATTCCATTTATCTGGCTAAGGAAAAGCTCCGAGAAAACATCTGAGCTACGAGTATCAAGTGTCATCATTTATTTTGGAGCACTGGGTGCAGGGTTTATTCTAATTGAGCTTGCATTATTGCAAAAATTTATTTTGCTTTTGGGAAATCCAACGATGACTTTTGCAATTTTACTTTTCACGGTGTTGTTGTCTAGTGGATTTGGCAGTCTTACAAGTACAAGATTAATGAAGATGGGACCAAAAAATCTCCCCTATATCATTTCAGGAATTGTTGCAATTGGAGTACTTTATGCACTCATACTGCCAATTTTGATATATTCTGTAATCTCAGAAGATTTTACTGTAAAGGTTGCAATCAGCGTTGGAATATTGGCTCCAATTGGATTTTTGATGGGCATGCCATTGCCAACAGGAATGCGTGTGCTAAAATCTCATCTACCAACGCACATCCCATGGATGTGGGCAATTAATGGAGCATTTTCAGTACTCGGTGCAGTTTTGTCTGTAGTCATTGGAATCCTGTACGGTGCCTCATATGCAATGGGCATGGGAATTTTGATTTACTTGGTTGCATTATGTATTGCCTTGAGTTGGAAAAGGCAAACAATAGAAATTCAAAACGTAAAATAATAAACACGCTTTTTAGACATACTTGCAAAAGCTTAGAACAGTTTAAGAACACTCTAAATCCCAAAATCTATTATGAACTCTACAAACAAAATTTTCTTTTTGTTGTCAGCAGTATTGTTATTCTCCATAATTCCATCAGCGTTTGCACTACCTGAGAATCTTTTCAATGGATCTTCACTATTTGAAAAGCTACCAATAATTCAGGCAGGAAAAACATCTGACTTTACAATAAAGCTATTTTACAAAAGTGGACCATATGCCCTTGAGAATCTCACACCAGTTATTGACATTTATCCAGTAAGCTTGACACGATATCTTACTATCAAAACAGAATCTGCAAGCGGCTCACTTTATCCATTTTCAACTGTTCATATCAAAGGAAACATTACTGCCAGTCCTGACATTCCTGCAGGAAAAACATCTTTGATGTACTATTTTGTTGCAAATGATACACAGGGTAATTCGTACAAAAGCTCTTGGTTTGATTCGACTCCTCCAATTGACATTATAACTGAACAATTCAAAGCTGGAGTCAAGCCTGACGCTATTTCATGTAAGGAAAATCATGTAATGATAAAAAAATACAATGGCATGTC
>DATBIP010000149.1:0-5180 GCA_036556885.1 Nitrosopumilaceae archaeon | reverse complement strand
TTCTGTTTTTGGTGGTTTGTATTACCTTGATAATAGAAAAAAATATCGACTAGCATCTGGCCAAACGGACAAGATTGCGCTTAGAAGAGATATGATAAAAATTGTTGCCTCACTTGGAATTGCAGAAGTTGTTTATACAATCGTCAGATGGATAACTCAATATTATTTACTTACAATAAATTATGATCCGTACCTTGCATCAATAACATCACAAAGTATATCCACTATTGTATACATGGTTGTGGTAAATCTAAGTGTTATAATGACGAGGATGTACAAAGATGCCCATTAGCATTTATGTGGATGGTGGAGGAGGACCAAATTCTGGTTATGGTTATTATATAAAAGAAACAGGTGAATCATTTTACGAAAAGAAACCTGATATAACTAATAATCAGGCTGAATACCTTGCAATTATTTCTGCACTCAAAAAATTTGTTAAAGTAAATGATGAAGTAATAATTTTTAGTGATTCAAAAAATACAGTATCTCAACTAAATCATGAATTTGCCATAAATAGTGAACCATTGCGTCTACTTGCTAGAGAAGCTTGGGAACTGATTGCCCAATGTTCTAACCTAAAGATTAAATGGATTCCTAGAAAGGAAAACTTGGCTGGAAAAATGCTTGGAAGCTAAATATTTTCTATTATACATTAATGATAAGCAATTTTTATGAAACCTTTATTATGGAAAATTATTTGATCCAAATTCATTAACATGCCAGAATCTGTTTTCCTTTCTCCAAAATCTATAGCAATTATTGGAGCTTCTGACAAAAGGGGTAGTGTAGGACGTACCATTACATCAAATATTATGAATGGTTTCAAAGGCATAGTTTTTCCAATCAGCCCCACAAGACCAGAAGTCTTCTACAAAAAAGCATACAAATCGGTGCTTGATGTACCTAAACCAATTGATCTTGCAGTCATTGTAACAAAAAATACTATTGTTCCAGATGTTCTTGAAGAATGCGGTAAGAAAAAAGTAAAGGGAGTTATTATCATTACAGCTGGTTTCAAGGAAGTAGACGAGGAAGGTGCAAAATTAGAACAACGTCTAAAAGATATTGCAAAAAAATACAACATCCAAATCATTGGACCAAACTGTCTTGGAGTAATGAACCTTGATCCAAAAACAATGATGAATTCCACATTCTTAAAAATTACACCAAAGTCTGGAGAAATTGCCTTAGTCTCCCAAAGTGGAGCTATATGCGCTGCACTTTGTGAAGATGCAAGTGCACAAGGCATTGGATTTTCTGCAGTGATAAGCATGGGAAACAAAGCAGCTATGAGTGAAATAGACGTTCTAAAAATGCTAGCTGATCATAAACAAACCAAGGTAATAGTCATGTATCTAGAAGACATGGGAAATGGACAGGAATTTCTTAAAGTTTGTAAACACATTACAAGGGACTTAAAGAAACCCGTACTAGTTTTAAAATCAGGTCGCAGTCCTGAAGGCGCAAAAGCTGCAATGTCTCACACAGGAGCTCTGATGGGTTCTGATGAAATCTACGATGCATTGCTAAAACAGTCTGGTGCCATTCGAGTAGATACTATGGAAGAACTTTTTGATTATGCTGTTGCTTTTTCAAAACAACCTCTCCCAACTAAGGGTGATCTAGTGATTGTCTCAAATGCTGGTGGACCCGCAATCATTTCAACTGACGCATGCTCTAAAAATGGAATTAAAATGGCAAAAATTGAAAACATTAGACCACAAATTGATGCAGTAATTCCTCCTTGGGGAAGCTCACGAAATCCTGTTGACATAGTTGGTGATGCAGATTTCAATAGATTCAGTAATGTACTTGATAAAGTGTTGGCTCATCCAAACGTTGGATCTGTTATCGCAATGTGTACTCCTTCAGGAACTCTCGATTATGACAAACTAGCTGAAGTTATAGTTACAATGTCTAAAAAATTCAAAAAAACAATGCTTGCAAGTCTTATGGGTCTTGATGAAGGTATAACAAATCGTCAGATTCTTGCAGATGGTGGAATTCCATATTATACCTATGCAGAAGGCGCAATACGAACACTAAAAGCAATGCTAAGATTTGCAAACTGGATTTCCACTCCATCTGGAAAAATAACAAAATTCAAAGTTGACAAATTAAAGGCCACAAAAATTTTCGAGAAAGTCAAAAAAGAAGGAAGACCCAACCTTCTTGAAGAAGAAGGACAAGAAGTATTACGCTCATATGGATTTCCACTCCCAAAGAGTGAACTCGCTAAAACAGAAAACGATGCAGTAAAAGTTGCAAAAAAGATTGGATATCCTGTTGTGATGAAGATTGCATCTCCACAAATAATCCATAAATCTGATGCCGGTGGAGTAAAAGTAAATCTAACTAATGATGATGATGTAAAATCTGCTTTTAATGAGATTGTTGCAAACGCCAAAAAATATAACAAAAAAGCTGAGATTAAGGGAGTTTTAGTAGTTGAAATGATTAAAGGTGGAAAAGAAATGATCATTGGTTCAAAACTTGAACCTGGAATGGGTCCAGTTATAATGCTTGGAATGGGTGGAATTTACGTCGAAGTTTTAAAGGATGTAACTTTCAAATTGGCGCCAGTTACTGATACTGAGGCTGATGACATGATAGCCTCAATTAAGATGAGAAAAATTCTTGAAGGTGTTAGAGGAGAAAAACCATCAGATAAAGCTAAATTATCAGAGTGCATACAAAGACTTTCTCAACTAGTTTCAGATTTTAAGGAAATTAAAGAGTTGGATATGAATCCCGTTTTAGTTATGGAAACTGGCAAAGGATGCAAGATTTTAGATGTTAGAATTGGACTCTAACTGTTTGATTACAAAAATTATGCATGATATGATCTGAATATTTATACAACTTCAAGGAACCTTTTTTATGCCAATTCGTACTGGCAAAGAATACATCGATAGCCTACGTGGAAGAAAGCTCAAAATTTTCCTATTCGGTGAAGAGATAAAAGATCCCGTAGAACATCCTATGATTCGCCCTTCAATTAATGCTGTAGCTGAAACATATGATTTGGCTGTAAGAGAAGAAGAACTTGCAACTGCTCATTCATCTATTACCGGTCACCGTGTTAATCGTTTCTTACATATAGCCGAAAGCGCACAAGATTTGGTTTTTCAAAATAAAATGCAAAGAAAAATGGGACAAAACACTGGAACATGTTTCCAACGTTGTGTAGGTATGGATGCATTAAACTCACTTCATTCAACAACTTATGAAATTGATGAAAAACATGGAACAAAATATCATCAAAGGCTAATTGATTTTATCAAAACCATGCAAAAAGAAAACTTTGTTATCGGTGGCGCTATGACAGATCCTAAAGGAGACAGAAGTAAAGGCCCATCCGAACAAGTTGATCCTGACATGTTTTTGCATGTAGTAAAAAGAGATGACAGGGGAGTTTATGTTACTGGTGCAAAAGCGCATCAAACTGGCTGTATCAATTCTCACTGGATTATATTGATGCCTACACTAAGACTTACAGAAGCCGATAAAGATTATGCTATAGTAGGTGCCATTCCTGCAGATGCTCCCGGCATTACATACATTTACGGTCGTCAGTCCTGTGATACCCGAAGTATGGAAGAAGGAGATTTGGATTCTGGAAATGCTCAATATGCAGGACAGGAAGCAATGATTATTCTTGATAATGTGTTTATTCCTTGGGATAAAATCTTCATGGATGGAGAATACGAATTTGCAGCTATGTTAATTGAAAGATTCACTTGTTACCATAGACGAAGCTATGTATGCAAAACAGGACTAGGTGATGTATTGATTGGTGCCGCATCCACAATATCTGATTACAATGGAATACCTAATGTTTCTCATATCAAAGACAAATTAGTGGAAATGACTCATCTTAATGAATCAATATTTGCAGCAGGCATTGCGTCTTCTTATCAAGCACATAAAATGAAATCAGGAGTTTGGATAAATGACGATATGTTAGCACAAGTATGCAAACATAATGTAACAAGATTTCCATATGAAATAGGAAGGTTAGCTCAGGATATTGCAGGTGGATTGATGGTAACTATGCCATCAGAAAAGGATTTTAGAAGCCCACACACTGGTCCTCTACTAGATAAGTATCTTAGGGGACGCAAAGGGGTTTCTACAGAAAACAGGATGAGAATTCTTAGATTAATAGAGAATATGACTTTGGGAAGGAATGCAGTTGGTTATTTAACAGAGTCAATGCACGGAGCAGGTTCTCCTCAGGCACAAAGAATACAGATTGCTAGGCAGATGCAACTCGGTTATAAGAAGAGACTTGCCAAATATTTGGCGGGAGTAGATGAGGGCGAATCATGTCAACCTGAACCGGAGCAGTCAGATTATTTCGATAAGATCTTTGGATTGAAATAGCAGAACCTGTAAAACACATAATTTTACAGTGAAGCAAGATGGGTATGTCGTAAAATTTCAAAGTAATTTCGTATCATTTCTTTGCTCCCAGGGTTCTATTTTTTAACCTCATATGCTTACCATGGCACTTCCTACATCTAGTGGCAAGAATGGGGTTCTTGCCTCCACAATTAAAGCATATCTTGAAAAATAAAATTCGCTGTTGGGCTATCTGCTTTTTTACAGCATCGGTTATGGGCATAGGTAGCTCAACAAACAATCTTGAATTTTTATGTTTGCTTTACATCAGCCAGATTAAAATGCGATTCTTTAGTAAAAACAGTAAAGTTATCTCCATTTTATCCGTAATTCCTGTACGATGTTACAAAGCTTCAAATATATGACAATTCAAAGGGGAAAGATCGCATCAAAGTGAATACTGATAAATTCAAAAGATTGATCCGGGATTGGCCGGATTTTCCAAAAAATGGTGTAATGTTTAGAGATATTTCTCCTCTATTAAGAGATCCAGAGGCGCTAATCTCTATTTCAAAAGTGCTTTGTAGTTCGATCAAGAATGTTAAGTTCGATCTTGTGGTTGGAATAGAATCTCGAGGTTTTGTTGTCGGGTCATTAATTGCTTTGCAGTTGAAGAAGGGACTGGTTTTGATTAGGAAAGTGGGAAAATTGCCTGGTCCGACAATAACTCAATCTTACGAAATAGAGTATGGGCTGGCTACAATGGAGATCCAAAATGACAGTATTCAACATGGAAAAAGAGTGGTAATAGTTGACGATCTTATAGCTACCGG
>DATBIP010000148.1:0-3321 GCA_036556885.1 Nitrosopumilaceae archaeon | reverse complement strand
ACCCTCGACCTTTCTTCTTTGGCTAAGATCAAAGTTGATACAATACTTACAAAGCCAGTTGCATCCAGTCGTACCAATAGAAAAAACCTTAGTTCCTGGCATAAAATGGGTAACAGGTTTTTTTTCAATTGGGTCGATGTGGCATGCTGCAACCTTTCCATATACAAAAAGAACTAGTTTTCCTTCCTTATTACCGCGTATTCCACAGAGCCCTATCTGGTCTTTTCCAATCTCACAATACCTAGCACAAGCAAGACAGCGTACCTTATGGTTTGGTAATCGCTCATAGAGGACTGCTTCCTTTTCCATGTTTTTCTATATTCACCTAGTGTTAAAAAATAGACAGCAATTATCAAGTTTGGTAATTAACTTCTAAGATGATTTAATTGGAGTTTAAAAAATAAATGATATACTATGAGCTCACGGATTTTTCTAGAATCAATAAAGGGAACTCCTACTTTTAAAAAGAGATTTGAGATAGTAGAGCGAAAGGGAATAGGACATCCAGATACAATCTGTGACCTTCTCATGAATCAAGTCTCAATTGAATTATCAAAGATGTATCTCAAAGAAACTGGTTCAATACAACATCACAACATGGACAAGTCAATGCTTGTTGCAGGACAAAGTGAAAACAAGTTTGGCGGTGGCAAAATGACAAAACCAATGAAGCTAGTAATGGGGGATAGAGCAACATTTGAAGTTAAAGAAAAAAAACTTCCAGTAGAAGATGTAGCAATTTCAGCTGCAAAAAAATGGTTTAAAGATAATCTGAGATTTGTTAAAGACGAACATGTAAAATATCAGCTTGAGATTGGAACTTCTTCTCATGAATTACGATCTATTTTTGATAATCCAAAATTGTTTGTTGCAAATGATACATCAGCTCTTGTAGGATATGCACCTTTTACAAAGACAGAGTCTGCGGTTTTAGAAACCGAACAGTACATCAACTCATCTAATTTTAAAAAGGAATTTCCTGAATCAGGGGAAGATGTTAAAGTGATGGGTTTTAGAAATAGTAATTTTTTAGACCTTACAATTGCTATGGCATTTGTTGATTCTTATGTAGATTCAGAGAATTATTATTTTAAAAGAAAACAAGAGATGTTACAAACAATTTTAGAATTTCACAAAAAAAGAAACGATTTTGATGAAGTAAAAGTTTCTATCAATAATCTTGATTCAAAAAATAAGGGAATGGCTGGACTATACCTTACAGTCCTAGGAACATCAGCTGATAATGCAGATTCAGGAGAGGTAGGGAGAGGAAACATGGCAAATCGAGTAATTTCCCTGACCAGACCTGCTAGTTCTGAGGCAACTGCGGGAAAAAATCCGGTTAGTCATATTGGGAAAATTTACAATGCATTATCGTTTAAGCTTGCAGAAGATATTCAAAAAAAAGTACCAGACTTTGAAGAGGTTCTTGTTTGGATGTACAATATTATTGGCAAGCCTGTAAATGATCCAGCAGCTATTGTTGTTCAGCCTATTTCTGATAAAAGTCTTGATGTATCAAAGTTTGAACATACCATTAGAGAAATAATTGAAGAGAATCTTGACAACATAGATCAGTTTTGCATGAGTTTAATTACTAGCAAAACAGACATTGTTTAAATTTTTTAATTTATTCTAGACAATATTTATCCTAAGGATTTCACATCTTACAAAAATTGTAAATATATTTTTATAATTAGTTTAAGATTGTGCAAGAGTTATTCTTCTGCTTCTTCAAATTCTTCATCTTGCTCGTATCCTTCTTTAAGATCAAGCTGATGAGATTCTTCTTTCATTTCTTCTTGTTCTGTTTTCTTCCATTTTTTTTCTACTTCTTTTTTTGAATTTTTACCAGTCATGCATTGTTAATCTTAAAGACAGATATTAAAAAGTGCTAGATTATCAAAATTGAAAATCAGATAGTAAAAAGTGACGAGGACTGGAGTGCTGTGTTACCAGGGGAAATCCTGATGTTGAACAAAACAGTCCAAGGTTTTCCTCAGAACTTTCTGTTCCTTATTCAGACGTAACCTGTATGTTCCGTCCGAACATCCTCGTCGACATACTTACGTCATTATGATACTTAAAGCAGGATCATGATTCTTAGAAGTGGTTTTGGTTTTTTAAATACTAAATTTCTTCGATTGTGATTTTGACTTGTTTTCCTTCATAATTTTTTGTAATTTCCTTTAACCGATCGGCAGGAACAATGATTATTCGTCTTTCTTTGCCATTAGAATCACTGCCTGATTTTGCGATTTTTGTTACAAACGAAGTTGCCATACTTGGGTTAGTTATTGTCCCTATATAAAAATACACAATTATACACAATGTATATATATGTATGATTGTGTATAATTATACATGGCAATTAAAAAATATGATGATTCTCTAAAAACTATGACAATTCACAAAGACAGATGTAAAAGATGCGGAAGCAGCTCAAGTATTACCGATGTTGAAAGCGGGGAGATAATTTGTCAAGGTTGTGGATTTGTGATCTCAGAGAGAATTGAAGATTCTGGTCCTGAATATCGTAACTTTATGGATGGAGACGATAGGTCGAGGGCAGGTGCAGGAACGTCATTAAGCAGACACGACATGGGGCTAGCGACAATAATTAATCCATTAAACAAGGATTCTACTGGCAAACCACTTTCCTCATCAATGAAAACAACAATTAGTCGTCTGAGAATTTGGGACAGTAGAAGCCAGGCCCACAAATCATCTGATAGAAATTTTAGAATTGCATTTAATGAACTTACAAAACTAAAAGACAAACTTGGTCTTACAGAAGCTACAATTGAAAAGACGGCGTACATTTACAGAAAGGCCGTAGAAAAAAATCTGATTAGAGGTAGATCAATTCCATCGCTACTAGGTGCGGCCTTATACGCTGCATGCAGAGAAGCAGAAACCCCACGAACATTAAGGGATATAGAGCTTGTAAGTAATGTAAAAAGAAAAGAGCTTGCCAAGTGTTATAGAGTACTTGTAGAAAGGTTAGACCTAAAGATGCCAGTAGTCAATTCAGTATATTGCTTAGCAAGAATTGGTAATAAGATAGGTATTTCAGAAAAATCAAAACGTCTAGCTGCAAAGATTCTTTATGATTACGAACAAAGCGGAGAGATTGCTGGTAAAAGTCCAACTGGCTTGGCTGCCACTGCATTGTATCTTGCTTGCGTTAAAATGGATGAAAAATATTCCCAAAGAGACATTTCAAAAGCAGCTAACATTACCGAAGTTACAATTAGAAACAGGGCCGCTGCTATTAGAAAAACTTTGAATCTTAATGATAAATCGTATGAGCGAAAACCT
>DATBIP010000147.1:0-1979 GCA_036556885.1 Nitrosopumilaceae archaeon | reverse complement strand
CCTGTAATTGATAAAAATACAGTAAAGCAGGTGCTGACATCATTTCATGTACTTCAGACATTAACTCCACTTGAACGTCTTGGAAAAAAATCAGTTGGTATGACAAAAGTAGGCAAATTTAGTGCAAAGATTGGAAATATTGGAAGCACTAGAATTCCACATTGCACACCAGGTGATAATCTCAATACCATAATTCGTACAATGCTAGATACGGATACAACTTGCTGTTTAGTTTCTTTATGGGACAAACTTCAAGGAATAATCACTTATCGTGATATACTTAGTCTACTTGCAGCAAAAATTGAAAGTGAAATTCCTCTGTATGTAGTAGGTATGCCAGAGGAACAAAAAAACGTTGACCTAATTACCTCAAAGTTTTCAAATACATTAAAAAGAATTCAAAATGTTTACTCTGAAATACAAGAAGCTAGAGTGTCGATAAAAAAACAGCGTACTGGAAGCAATAAACGAAGAGAAGGAATGTATGAAGTATCAATAATGATCATTACTCCTCATTATGCGCCTTTTATTTTCAAGCAATCTGGTTGGGATTTAAGTAACGTTATTGAAATTCTAAGCCAAAAAATGCGTAAAATGTTAACTAAGCGTGCAAAACGACGATTCAAGTTAAGTGTTAGAAAAATTGAAACACCTGGTCTAATTGAGCCAATCTGATAAACCAGAAAATACACTATTAGTAGGATTTCCAAGTAACGGTCTCATTGGTACCTTTAGCATATCGTATCTTGTTTATCACTTAAAAATGAAACAGATTGGTGAAATGGAGCATCCAGGTTTACTACCAACACTTTTTATTGAAAATGGAGAAATTTTTGGACCAATTAGAATCTACAAAAAAGATAATCTCTATGTGATAATGTCTGACTTGCCATTTGATCCAGAGATGGCATTTGATTTTGCTGAATCAATCATAGAGTTTGCAAAAAGTAACAACATTGGAAAGGCAATCATTGTAAGTGGTTTAGAGTCTCCTAATAGAGACCCAAAAAATCCAAAAGCATTTGGGCTAGTAACACATCAGAAACTTGAAAAATTATTATATGATAATGAAATTCCAAAATTTCTTTCTGGAACTATATTTGGTACTGATGCAGCAGTGATTTCTGCATTTAGAGGCTCAAAGATTCCTGCATTGGTACTATATTGTGAATGTCATCCATTTTTCCCAGACCCAGAAGCATCAGTTCATGCAATTACCATTCTGTCTCAGATATTAAAAGTAAAAATTGATACCACTGAAATACAAAAAAAGTTAGAGCACCTTCGCATACAGCATAGAAATCTCATGCAAGAAACTATAGCTGCGCTGCAAGAACAGGCAGAAAGAGTACCTCCTACGGGTAGGATGCCAAAAATATACGGATGAATGAAAATGAGTGAAAAGGAAAGCCAATTTGATATTTTTACTACTCCATTTCTTTATCCAAAATTATTTGATGATATAGAAGAAAAAATTCTATCCCCACTTTCATACATTAGAGAGCTTGAAACAAAATGGATTCTAGAATTTGATCTTCCACTTGTCGATAAAGAGGACATTTCTATTACATGTGATGAAGGAAATATAATTACTGTTGAGGCAAAACTACGAGAAACTTATTGTGATTTAAACATGGTTCCAAAATGTGAATTTCATTACTTTAAAAAGAAAATAACCTTGCCAGGAGGTATTGATGAAAAGAAAATAACATCAACATTTTCTAATGGTAGATTAACAATTTATGTGCCCAAAGTATTTCGTGGACATAAAATAAAGGTAGTATAGCTGTTTTGTTAAATAATTACTTTCAAGTCTGAGAATCAAATAAGAAAATCAAAGTCGGGTTAATTAAGTAACAAAAATTAATCAATGCATATGGCCAAAAATATACCCGCCAAAAAATCTGAAGCACAAGGATTATCTCCATTTTGGGGTTCAAGTTGGGTTGATTTTGATAGGGCATTAGAAAATTTTAGAC
>DATBIP010000146.1:0-1839 GCA_036556885.1 Nitrosopumilaceae archaeon | reverse complement strand
CTTCCACCAACAGAGCCTGTTCGTAGCGAGGAAGATAAGACCTATGCCAAAAAGAAGCTAGACAAACTGTTTTGGCTAAGGGTTGGACTTGCAGTTATTGCAGGAATATCTGCAACATTCATCTTTGAACCAATTGAAGGTGAAGATAGAAGATGGGCCTCAATTGCTTTTATGATTATCATATTCATTGTTTCAGTTGTTATTGGAAAGGTGATGAATCCCCAATTACCAAAATCTGACAGAAAGAAACTTGTAACAACTGGAATTGGGAGTTACATATTCATTTACTTATTCATGTGGATCTTATCATATACCATAATGCATCTTCCTAGCCAATCAGGTATATCAAACCCACTCACATAGCACTAAAATAGTAAATCAAGATCATTTGTTTGAATGTGGAAATATAAAACACCGGGGATTCCTGATGAAGAATTTGAAAGAATTGAAGATGTTCCAATTACAAAAGAGGAAATTAGAACTCTGCAAATAAGCAAAGCAAGACTATGTCCTGGTCAAATAGTTTATGATATTGGATGCGGCAGTGGAGCAATATCTGTTGAAGCTGCACTTCAAGTAGAGTCATCAGGTATGGTTTATGCAGTTGACTTTGATTCAAAAGCAGTAGAATTAACAAAGAAAAATCTTGAAAAATTTGGTGTATCAAATGTTAAAGTAATTCTAGGAAATGCAAAAGAAAAAATTTCTCAACTACCAGAAGCTGACGCAATCTTTATTGGTGGTACAGGAGGTGATACCAAAGAAATAATTGAACTTTGTGAAGATAAACTAAAATCTGGTGGTAGAATTGTTATCGGTACGATACTAATTGAAACTCTCTTTTCTGTATTGTCAAGTATAGATAGACTTAATTTTAAATCAGTTGATGTTACTCAGATTACAATTTCCAAAAGCCGGAAGACATCAACTGGAACAATGATGCTTGCAAGAAATCCAGTCACCGTAATATCAGCAACAAAATCCTAATTGTATCTAGTCTAGCTTTTAATTAGGAAATAAAGATGCACGATTCTATGCCTGAATTAATCTGCGTTGGTTGTGGACCAGGCGATCCAGAATTACTTACTGTAAAGGCAGTAAATGCAATAAAAAACGCAGATTTGATTATGTGTCCTACTTCTAAAGAAGGAAAACCAAGCATTGCCTTATCTGTAGTTTCTTCATTACTTGAACATGGAAAAAACCAAGAAATTGTTAATCTTGTTTTTCCTATGACTAAAGATAAAGATACTCTAGAGAATACTTGGCAAAAAAATTCACAAATAATTGCTAAAAACGTTCTTTCTGGAAAAAAGGTTGTATATCTTACAGTTGGAGATCCCTATCTTTATAGTACATGGATTTACCTTCATCGAGAAATTTCAGCAAAATATCCTGACATTAACATTTCAGTTATTCCAGGAATCGTTTCTATGTTTACATTTGCATCAAAGGTTGGAATTAGTCTTGCAGAAGGCTCTGAAAAAATGGCTGTAATCCCATCATGTTATGATCTGACCAAAGTTAAAGAAATTGCAAAAAACTGTGATACAATGGTATTTCTAAAAGATGGAAGATACTTTGATCAAGTAATCCAACTATTACGTGAAGCACAATTCTCTGATGACTCTATTTTTGCAATAGGTCAAGACCTCGACACTGATAAAGAAATTGTACGAAAACTAACTCTTGGCCAAGTTACAAAAGATACTATGACTTCAAAATATTTTTCAATAATGGTGGTAAAGCGTGTCTAAAGTTTTCTTTGTAGGCTGTGGTCCTGGTGATCCAGAACTCATTACCATTAAGGCAAAAAAATTACTCCAGAAAGCCGACGTT
>DATBIP010000145.1:0-18076 GCA_036556885.1 Nitrosopumilaceae archaeon | reverse complement strand
ATAGGCATACTGGATGTATGGTGCAGTATCACCTTCCAAACTCATTGATTTTACAAGGTCAAATGTAATTATTTTATCCAGATCCTGTTTAATCATTTCATATCGAATAGTTCCAATTGCAACATTATGAGCAATAATATGAAGAGCCTTTTCGTCTAGTTCTGGATTACGTTTTTGAGTCTCTTCAAAAGTTTTTTTCTCAAGTAAATCTATGATAGAATCTGCATTAACATAGAGGCCTTTTCTACCTGACATCTGAGTACTCTTTCCTTGGGTATCCATTCCAAGGGATTGAGCAGTGTCTGAGCTTAGTGTAACTGATTCGTATCCAAGATGAACATATGCTTTTTCATCTGATTTGAATTCTGACATTAATTTTTTAATTATGTTCTGTAGTCGAGCTTGCCTAGAATCGATAACAGTAATTACTTTATTTCCAGTAAATTTTTGTTTTGGATAGGAACTGTTTTCAAGGGTTGTTTGCCACAGAATTTTTCCGTTTTCTTGAATAGCATAATGTGTATAATTAAAAGGATCTTGCACTAGCCCTAGTTTCCATGCAGCGTAGGGTATATCTTTTGCAATGTATGTTGCAGTTCCATTACTTCTTACTAGAACTTTATCTTCTTCATTTTTTTCTCCTTTTATTATCCAGCAATTGATATTTTTTCCTTCTTTTTCGAGATTGATAAGATTCATTTCCTTCATTTTTTCAAAAATCTGTCTCCATAAACCTGAACGAATTATCTGTGATTCAAAATTAAGGCAATCATATGTACTTGATAATCTCCAGCAAGTCTTAAGCTGTTCAGCTAGTACTTTCTTCGTTATTTTTTCAGCAAACTGAGCAATCTCTGAATTTTCGTCTTCTATGTCTTTTAGAATGGTTTTTCTATTTTCTTCTAGTTCTGGATTGGATAGATATTTCTCGGTAGTTTTAACATAAACTTCATCTCCACAATATTGATCAAATTTTTGGCCTGATGGAGGAGCTTCACTAAAACCACAATATTTGAAACCAACAATAATATCAGCTACCTGAAGGCCTGAATCATCAATATAATTAAGCACCTTAACATCAAAGTTAACTTTACGAAGAATTCTTGCCATACAGTCACCGATTACAATATTTCGAACATGACCGATATGTAGAGCCTTATTGGGATTCACACTTGTATGTTCAACAATAATTCTTTCTTTTTTACCCAAATCTAAAAAACCATAATCGTCTTTTACCGATGCTTTAAGAATTATTTCGTTTAGTTTTGAGAAATTAGCAAAAAAGTTAAGATATCCAGATTGGTGAGCATCGACTTTTTTAACAAGATTTCCAAGAAAAGGGGCATACTTTTCTGAAATTATTTTTGCAATGTCATAAGGTTTTTTCTTTAGATGTTTTGAAAGTAAGAAAGATACGTTACATGTAACATCTCCAAAATCTAATTTTGATGGCTCTACAACAAATGATAATGTTGGTAAGTTGAGTTGTTCAATGATATTTTGTACATTTGATTGAATTTCCTCAAGTAATATTTTGAAGGTCAATAGTTATACCTCTGAAAGGGTTGAGGCTAATTTATCAAGTGCCTCAATTAGGCCATCTCCAGATTTTGCTGAAGTGCTAAAGCTTGCTTGGGATTTAACAAATTCTGAAGAATTTCCAAGGGCTACACTTGTTTTTGCTATCTTAAATAAAGGAATGTCAGTAACACTATCTCCTATAGCTATTACATCATTATGAGTAATGGAATACATTTTCATTACTGCCTCAAAACCTCTAGCCTTATCAATTCCGCTTGAATTAATATGATAAGCATATTGACTATCAGAAAGTGATACTGGCAAATTATTTTCAGATACAAAATTATTTGCAAGATCAATGTCAAACGTTCTTTCTAATACAACCTCTGTCATACGAGGAAAAACATTTTTTTCTTTAACATTGTCGATCTTGGATTTTAGAACAGTAAAAGCTTGATAGCATTCTTGTTTATTTCCTAATAATTTGTGGTTAGTAGGCCCAAGTGTTATGCAACCACCATTTTCACCAACAGCAATTGGAGTTGTTCCTCCAAAAATTGAAAGTAAATATCCTTCAATTGAAGATCTGCCAGAGACGAAAATTACATTATGACCAATCTTTGTCAAATGCCTTAAGGCACTTAGAGCGTCAAGATTGATTCTTCCAACTCCATTTTCAGTAATGGTGCCATCTATATCTACAGCAAATGTTTTTTGTTTCAATAAATCCCATACCAAAAGCTAGATAATAATTGCTACGTAATCGAAATTTCCATATTCAAAACACAAATGAATAGATTAGTGTATTGATTAAAATGAGAACAAATGACTAAAAAAGGAATTATTGAAGAGATAATTAGTAAAGCAAAATTTGCTGACAATCCAGAATTGTATAAGGTATTTTACAGGGATTTTGATAGTGTTAGAGAATTGACTTTACCGGATTTTATAGAGAAATCAGAAAATTTTGAAACCATACCAATTACTAGAATTGAATTGATCAAGAAAAATAATAATATTTTATTTAGAAAAAAAAGAAATGAGTGAGTTAATTGGGAATTCCTGAAAAAATAAAGGCCATTCAAGATGAAATGGGCCGAACACAGATAAACAAAGCTACCGAACATCACATAGGCTTACTTAGAGCTAAAATTGCAAAGTTAAAACGAGAACAAGAGGTAAAATCAAAAAAAGGCAGTGTATCAGACGGTTTTGATGTAAAAAGAGCAGGAGATGCAACAGTAGTTTTTATAGGCTTGCCAAGTGTGGGAAAATCTACATTACTAAATAAATTAACTTCGGCCAAATCAGCGATAGGTGCATTTCAATTCACAACGGTTACAGTTGTTCCCGGCATGATGAATTATCGTGGAGCAAATATTCAGATGTTAGATTTACCTGGAATTATCAAGGGTGCTTCAAGTGGCAAGGGTCTTGGAAAAAGAATTCTTTCTGTTGCAAGAAATGCGGATCTAGTACTATTAGTTTTAGATGTCTTTCAACCATATCATGAAGATGTCCTTGTAACCGAATTAGCAAATATTGGAATTAGATTAAATCAAAAACCACCAGATATTGTCATTGAAAGATCTGGAATAGGAGGAATTTCAATTGCTCAGCAAGTAAAGCTAACCAAAATGTCTGAAAAATTGTTAAAAGAAATTCTTCATGTATATGGAATTACCAGTGCAAGAGTGCTAATTAGAGAAGATATTGACTCTGAACAACTAATTGATTTTTTGGCAAGTAACAAAACCTACGCTGATGCTCTTACTATAATTAACAAAATTGATCTTGTAGATGATGAATTTCTTAAGAATTTAAAGTCAAAGATAAAGTCAGAATTTATCCCAGTTTCTGCTGATTCGAATAAAAATATTGATCTGCTTAAAGACAAGATTTACGAGAAACTCAAGTTCATTAGAATCTATATGAGGCCCAAGGGTAAAGAAACTGATTTCGAAGAGCCTCTAATTACTAGAGAGGGTTCCACTGTTGGTGATATTTGTAACAAACTACATCGAAATTTAAAAAAACAATTTCGTTATGGAATGGTTTGGGGAAAAAGTGTAAAATTTGGAGGTCAGAGAGTTGGATTAAATCACACACTAGTTGATGAAGATGTTCTTACTATTATCAAATCAAAGGGATTATAAAAATAAATGACGAAAATTAATGAGAGTTCTGAAGAATTCGAAAGTAGATGGTGTAGGTTTTGTATTGCAAAAACCAAACAACAGATCATTTTTCTTCCACAAAATGCAACTTACAAACGTAGAAGACAGTACAAATGTACAATTTGTGGGAAAACATCATGGTTGCAAGGAAGACGACCTTCTGCGGAAAGTGTTTACTAGCTCTAAAAATTATTTATTTTGAAAAAATTTTGTTATAATTGAAATTTTATTCCTATTTTTAGAAATTTCAACTATTTTTGTTCGTAAATGAATAGGAATTTCAGCTAAACATCTGAGATGGAGGAGAGGATTGAGTTCCTTTTATCGAGGTTTTCTCAACTGAAAATTTTTTATCGCTTGGGAGTATAGATAATTTCACGGATGTATTGATGGCATAATGGGGAGTTCCATCAGGATTTGTATAATTTGTGGCAATCCCAACTCTATCTAAGTCAACTTTTACTTTAACAACTGTACCATCTTCTAGTTTGAATGTTACAAATTCATTTCCCACTCTTTCAAAATCTAGCATTTTAAATTCAATTTTATTGGGTTTTTGACTCATGTAACATTACTCTGGTATTAATCATATTTGAACATGTTACTAATACAGATAACTCATCAGTTTGATTTGTTCTTGTGTAGTAATGATGTTCTTAGAAGTCAATATCTGTAATAGTTCCTTAAACAGAATTTTATTTTCCTCCGACATTCCTGCTCCACCTTGTTCGCCTGGCGGACCTGGAGGACCTCTTGGACCAATTGCTCCTGGTGGCCCTTGTTCACCGCGAGGTCCCTGTTCACCTTGAGGACCTTGAGGACCTGAATGACCTCGTTCTCCTTGTGGACCTTGAATACCTTGTGGACCTGGGGGACCTTTCTCTCCTGGCGCACCTGGTGAACCTCTTGGTCCTTGTGGACCTTGTGGACCTATTGGCCCTTTATCTCCTGAAGGTCCTGGTGGACCAGTAAGACCTTTTTCTCCTTGAAAACCTGGGGGACCCTTATCGCCTTTATCACCTGGAGGACCTGGAACACCAGTTAATCCTTTATCGCCGGGTTTACCTTGTGGACCTTGAGGGCCTTTCTCACCTTCTTGACCTGGATCACCTGTTCTTCCTTTGTCTCCTACTGCACCTGGTTCTCCTGTAGGACCTTTATCTCCAGGTGGACCCCTGGGCCCCCGTTCACCTGTTGGACCCTTATCGCCTTTATCTCCTGGAGTACCAGTTGGACCCTTATCGCCTTTTTCACCTGGAGTACCAGGTGGACCTTTATCGCCTTTGTCTCCTTTATCACCTGTTAATCCTTTATCTCCTTTATCACCTCGTGGACCTGGTGGACCTTTGTCTCCTTTGTCTCCAGGTGGGCCGGCATCTCCTTTCTCACCAGGTGGACCTTCAGGACCTGGGGGACCTTGGTCGCCAGGTGGACCTTGATATCCACGTGGCCCTTTATCACCTTCTTGTCCCATTGGACCTCGACTCACGTGTTCTGCTGGAATGCCATAAGTACCTCGAGGAGGTATGGTTTCTTTCTGAATCTTTGGAATTTTTTGAACATCACTTATCTCAGGTTCTGTGGCGTGGGTTTCTACTCTTGATTTTTCAGGTTTGGAAGGTTTACGGGATGAGGGTTTAGAAATTTTTACATCAAAAACTGAATTTAAAGAGGAAAACTGATCTGAAACTATTACCCAAACAGAATCAGAATCTAACACCGATGTAGGAAGTGGATTTTCATCACTACCTAAAATTTCAGTAAACTTGTGATCTTGAACTCTTAAATGAAAATTATCCTTCCACAGAGTCGAAAAATTTTTTTCAATAAGACTTTTTTCAGATGGTTTTTTATCAGTTATGGCTATTTGTACCTCAAAAACTCCTGATGGTAATTTGAAAGGAGAAATTCCTTGGATCTCGATTTTAGGGATGTTAGACACTACCGAAGGTGGAATTATGAAGTATTTTTGTATTTACCATTATAGAAAAGTGAGATGAACGGCAAAATTAAGAAAATTTTAAGAATGGTATTTATCTAGAGAATATTCGTTATAGAAGTCTAATGAAGAAACTCTTCAAAAAGAAGCCAGAAGAAAAAGTAGAGGAAACGAGTCTTACGGATGCTGATTATAATAGGAATAAACTTTTCAAAAAAGGCATTAATTTAATGGCTGATGAAAAGCTTGAAGAAGCTGCCCAGGTTTTTGAGCAAGTTCTAAGAATAGATCCTAAAAATGTTGATGCCCTCTTGAAATTAGGATACGCAAGATTCCATTTAGATGACCATTCAGATGCATTAAGAGTATATGATAAAATTTTAGATATTGATGTTACAAACGCAGAAGCTTGGAATTTAAAAGGTCTTGTACACTATGAACAAAAAAATTATGCAAAAGCACTTGATTGTGTTGAAAAATCAATTGAATCAGAACCAACCTATGGCATGGCATGGTATAACAAAGCCTGTTTTCTTTCTCTTTTAAACCAGATACCTGAATCAATTGAAGCCCTAAAGCGAGCAATAGAAATTGATGTTAAAAATGCAAAAAGGGCTGTTAAAGACAAAGACTTTCTTAATGTCCGAGTAGAAGAAGGTTTCAAGAGAATTATTGAGGTCGTAGTTTTAGAATCTATCAGGCAGGGGTACCATACAATTGGTGCCATTGTATGGACAACATTTCTTGATAAAGCAGATGCATTAGATGCGCTATCAAAATTAATTGAAAAAGGACTAGTCGTTAAACATCAAAAACAACAAGGGTTTAGTAAAATAGACACTTATGATATGGTTCCTGAAATGGCAAAAAAAGTAGGCACAGAAAAGAAAGGATTACTTGGAACAAAACAAAAGAGATTGCCAATTACTGTCAGAAATCTAAAAGAAATTAGTCAAGCAATTCAAATTGTCAAATCATCTATTGAAGAGGAAGATGTTGAAAAAACCATAGATAATTTTGATTTGTTTATTGACCCAACAAAATATGGTCAACAAATGATAGAACAATTTTTTGAACAGCATAGAGAAATTAGGTTATGGAAGATTAGACTAAAGGATAGAGGAGTAGACTATCTACATGAAAATAAACAAAAAATGTTAGATGTTTTTGACAATATTGAAGCCACAGTAACTCAAAAGTTACGAAGTGAAGTTTCTCAGAATTAATCTGAATTATTCAGCAGAAAGATCCCAATAGTGTGCATTTTCTTGTTTGACAATGGGTTTGTTCAAACTTTTCCATTCCTTAAAAGAACGAACATACAATTTCACATTAGGAATGTTTATTGATTTTAATGCATAGTATCCTAATCCAGATAATGTTCCAACGCTTCCACAATAGGTAATTATTTCCGCTTCTGATTTGATTCCTCGATTATCAAGTAAACGTTTCATCTCATCCTTTGGACGTAGTATTCTATCATTACTTCCAAGAGTTCGATATGGAATGTTAACTGCTCCTGGGATATGTTGTTCTAAAAAATTTAATCGTTCTCGATTATCTAATAATATGACATTTTCTTTTTCTTTGGCTTTTTCTAGATATTCAGCAGTAGCCATTTTTTCTGGATGCAAATTTAGAGAGTGGTTTTTTGATTCAATTGATGGTATTGAATTATCAGTTTCAAGCCCTAAAGAATTCCATTGGCCATAAGTCATATCAAGAAGAGAAACATTACTGTGGCCTAGATATTCTAATGTCCATGCAACTCTAGATGCCAAAGCACCAAAAGTGTCATCATAAACTACTACTGAAGTTTCATCATCTATTCCTAGGCTATTTACAAGTTTGAGTACCCGTTCTGGAGAATCATCTGATAACAAATTTGCTAATGGTAAATTAACCGAGGTTGGGATATGGTTTTTTTTATAATCTTCTTCTCTTCTAACGTCGATTACTCTAACACTTTTATCGCGAATCTCTGAACGGAGAGTGTCTGCATCGGTAGTGACACTCATGATTTTTTCTTTGTTCAAGCAGCACATTCACCTTTTCCAGTGATGGTATGGTATTTAGTATCACTACCAAAGTCGGCATAGAAATCTGCGTCTTCATCTTTGGTCGGAGGCACTACAAGAGGGGATAGAATATTTTTCAAGTCGTTCACAGATTTTATTTGGGAATTTTCATTACCTTTAACAATTCTATTTAACCATGATGAAAGAGTATCTTCTGGTTTTTTATTTTTCTTAAAAATTTCTATTATTTTTAAAATTACTTGAATTATCCTTTTTGCTGGTACTCTCATACAATTAACACCTAACATGGCCTCACCATCTGCTCGACCACCTAGTGACATCAGATAAAGTGGATACATGTCTTTGCCTACTCTACCACCTCCTCCGTAAAATCCAATTGTTGCAATTTCATGTTGACCACAAGAATTAGGACAACCGCTAATTTTGATAGTAGAGTCTCTCAAGTCTTCATCCTCATCCAATTTTAATTCTAGAAACTTTCTTTGAATCTCTTTAGCTAGTCTATGAGAATTTGTAAGCGCTAAGTTACATGATGTAGTTCCTGAACAACCAATTGGAGATGCCATCGTAAGAGAACCTGGATTTGCAAGTCCTGCTTCTAATAAACCTGAATACAATCTAGGAAGATCATTTTCATGGATCCATCTAAATACAATATCTTGAGTAAATCCATTCCTTGCAAATCCTTCAGCAGAAAACTCCCTACAAATGTTTGCAAGGGAATAAAGTTGATTTGCTGTAATGTCGCCTGCCTCTAAATTAATGAATGCTGAATAATATCCAGCCTGTTTTTGTTTGAATGTGGAGGTTTTAAACCAAC
Organism: Nitrosopumilaceae archaeon; assembly: GCA_036556885.1. Lineage (GTDB taxonomy): Archaea > Thermoproteota > Nitrososphaeria > Nitrososphaerales > Nitrosopumilaceae > CSP1-1. The sequence goes on along the minus strand of DATBIP010000145.1, from coordinate 9,580 downwards.
GTGAATATCCATTTTGAGATAGTTTTCCATCGGTATTAGATACTGTTATGGGACGTTTGATTTCTTGAGGGGTGTTATTTACATCAAGTTTAACGATAACTGACTGAGTAGCTCTTACAATTGCTCGTTCTTTTAAAACCAAGTTTTGAAAAGTTTCCCATCCCATCTCATCAACAAGATATCTCATTCGATTTCTTGCCATGTTTTTTCTGTCTCCCATTCGATCAAAAATTCTAAGGACTGCGATGGAAGTGTATAAGACATCATCCTCAGGAGTAAAATCTTCTAGTTGATGTCCAACAAAAGATTTGTTCCCTAGTCCTCCTCCTAAGAAGATCTTAAAACCAAGTTGGGGTTTTCCATCGAATTCTTTTATTTTAGGGATAAGTCCCACATCAACTATTCGCGCCATTCCATGTTTTTCACAGCATGTAAAGTTGAATTTGAATTTCCTTGGAAGATTTTGATTTAATGGATTTCTTAAAAGAAATTTTGCTGTAGCGATTGCATATGGTGTTGCATCAAATTCTTCATTACTACATACACCTGCAAGTGGACTACACATCACATTTCTAACAGTATTACCACATGCTTCTCTGGAGGTTAAACCAACATCAGCTAATCCACGCATAATTTCAGATACATCTTCTAAAACAACCCAGTGAAGTTGGATATTTTGTCTTGTAGAAATATGGGCACTGCCAATTGAGAATGTTTCACTAAGTTGAGCGATTTTTTCTAATTGATTTGGGTAAATTTCTCCTGCGGGGATTTTAATTCTTACCATTGCATAATCATCAGTCATCCTAGTACCATATGCCCCATGTTGAAGTCTAAAGCGTCTAAAGATATCATGGTCCATCTTACCCTGACGGTATAGTTTTACCGTCTTGGCAAAATTATCAGCTTCTTCAATTTTTGCCCAGTTTATTCTAGGCAATTTAGAATCTGGAGCAGATTGCTTAAGATTAGCTATTGTCAATGTTCAAAAAAGGTTCTTTGAGTTTAGATATAAATTTTTGATATCAGAAATTTTAACCATGATTTCATAAATAATAGATTATCTTGCCGCTTAGCAACTTCCGTATACTTGGATCATTTCAAAATCAAATAATACCCGAATGTAAATGCACTGAATTAGGTAGTACTAATTTTTCAAATCAATAAAACTTGATGTAGGTTTTTTTATCAGTTTAGTTAGATTAAATTATGGACAAAGTATGTTTTTTGTGTAAACAAAATTTTCTTCCTGGTAGTCTAAAAACATCCAGATCAAGATTTCAGATAATAGGAATTACACCACCTGAAGGAATGGGAGCTGCTGATAAAATTTGTAATAAATGTTTACATAAAATATACAATGAGCAAATTAAACAAGACCGTATTAAGCAATTAAAAGAAAATATGATTAAAGATCTGTTAAGACATACAAATAGAGATCTTCCTGCTCTTCCTAAAAAAATTGAAACTGAAAAAAAGAAAAGGTTTCTTCAATAGTTACCACTTTAATAGAGCGTTACCAAATACTAGGAAACTATTAATGGGTTTTATAATGGATTAGGACATGCAAGAATCAGTAAACAAGGAAAGACCAAAAAAAATTTTTACTGATGTAAGAGAGGTTGATATTACAAAAGCAATAGCAGATGAATTCCATTCTGTTTTAATTGATAGGGCAGAATCTGATGTAATTATAATTGGAGCAGGGCCAGCAGGTCTAACGGCAGGACGTGAGCTATCTACAATGGGCTTTAAAGTGCTCATAATTGAACAAAACAACTACCTAGGTGGTGGATACTGGTTAGGTGGATACATGATGAATCCAGTTACAGTAAGAGAACCTGCTCAAAAGATTTGGGATGAATTAGGGGTACCATATAAGAAAGTTGCAAATGGATTGTATCTTACTCCGGGACCTCATGCTGTTTCAAAATTAATTGCAAGTGCTTGTGATTCAGGGGTAAAGTTTCTAAATTTAACAAAGTTTGATGATTTAGTTTTAAAGAATGGAAGAGTTGCAGGAGTTGTTGCAAACTGGATGCCAGTGTCTGCATTACCGCGAAATATTACATGTGTTGATCCAGTAGCATTTGAATCAAAAATGGTAATTGATGCCTCAGGTCATGATTCTGTTGCAGTTAAACGTCTTGTTGATAGAAATCTTGTTGAATGGAAAGGTATGAATCCAATGTGGGTTGATGAAGGAGAAGAACATGTTGTTGAAAAAACGGGTGAAGTGTTTCCTGGGTTAGTGATTGCTGGGATGTCAGTTACTGAAACACATGGTTTAGCGAGAATGGGACCTACTTTTGGCTCTATGTTATTTTCAGGTAAAAAAGCTGCTGAAATAACAGCTGCCAAAATCAAAGAGTTAGGCAGATAACTAACTTAATCTCAATTAATTTATTGAAAATCTCAAGAATTTTTCTTTATGATGAGCCTGCAGTACCAGAGATAAATATTAACAAATTAGCAAATTTCATAAAAAAAACCTTCTCCATAGATACTATAGTAAGAAAAAATATTTTTTCAGAGGTTGATCATATGATTTGTAAACAACTTGCATCATGTAGAGTATTTAATACTAGAAGATCATTTGAATTACATTCTCCTAGTTTAGAAGAAATTGAGTTTGAAAAATATAGTTGCCAAAATTCATCTAATATCAAAAACATAATATTGTATGATGGATTTGAATTTCAGAAAATTGTGTTAGGCTTAATTTCTGAAAATGAAAAAGCAAGTGATAATTTTCATTTAGTTTTTACAAATAGGTTGACATGTACGTATGATTTCAATGATTATAGATATCATGGGAGAGCCATAATATGTTCAAATCCATCAATAATTTCCACTACTGGCATCATTGAAGCGCCTGCAAAACCAAGAGAATACTATATGGAATTGGTTTCAAATATGGCTCAGGGTCTTAACCTTGAATCAATTAAGAAAAAATATCAAGGAACATATTTAGAATATCATGATAAACGGATTTTGAATATGGTAGAAGGATATTCCTTACAGGCAATATTTTACTATCTTACTGGTGAACCTTTTTGCGAACAACTAGAATGTAGGCTATTTAATGCACATTGGCAAAAGGATCTAATCCATTCACAGATTGAAAGTGGGAAACTTTGTGAAAGACATCAAAAAAATCTTAACAAATTAGTGCTTAATTTAAATTCTTGAATTAAAAAATTGATTTATGATATCTTCGCATCTAGAAAAACTCTCAGGCGACAAGGGAGTAGAACCACCTCCAAATAAACCCAATAAAAAAAAGTCAAAATATGATGTAATTATAATTGGAGCTGGGCCAGCTGGATATACAGCTGGAATTTATTGCTCACGAGCAAGACGGGATACACTTATTCTCTCAGGCATACTTCCTGGTGGTCAACTCGTTAATACTACAGAGGTAGAAAACTATCCTGGTTTTGAGAATGGTATTATGGGACCAGACCTTATGATAAATTTTAGAAAACAAACCGAAAGAATGGGAACTACGATAATTGATGATGAGGTAGTAAACGTTGATTTCAAACATAAACCATTCAAAGTTCTTACAGCATCTGAAGAGTACGAAGGTAAAGCAGTAATAATTTGCACCGGAGCTAATCCACGGAAGCTTGGACTAAAAGGAGAAACGATCTATGGCGGAAAGGGAGTATCATATTGTGCAACATGTGATGGTCCATTTTTTAGAAATCAGGAATTGGTTGTTGCTGGGGGAGGAGATTCTGCAATTGAAGAAGCAACTTTTCTTACTAAATTTGCTTCTACTGTTCATCTTGTGCATAGAAGAGAGCAGTTAAGGGCAAGCAAAGTGATGCAAGAAAGAGCCTTTGCGGATAAAAAAATCAAATTTCATTGGAATAAGACTATTGAAGAAATTTCTGGTAATGGGAAGGTGCAAAAAGTAATTATTAAAGATACCAAAACTAATGAAAAAATTACGCTTAATGTTGGAGGAATTTTTGTTGCAATTGGTCATGAACCAAATACAAAATTATTTGTTGACCAAATTGAATTAGATAAGCAGGGATATGTTGTTCTTAAAGGAAATTCGAGAACCAGTATTGAAGGAATTTTTGCCGCAGGTGACGTTCATGATCATAGGTATCGCCAGGCAATAACTGCTGCTGGTTTTGGATGCATGGCTGCAATTGATGTTGATAAATTTCTAACAGAGATTTAAGATCCCTTCCACGTCTGTTCATTTTGATCAGACATTTACAGATACTATCTATTTTACAATAAAAGATAGTGGAAAAATGAAGAATATATCAAAATTAGAAATCGAATATTTTATGGAAGGTATGGAGGATAGAATAATTGTTTAAGAAAACAAAAACCAGTTTTAAGATCGGTGGGTTAGTTGGGATAATAATTCTGCTATTAGGCGTAACAGTGATGTTTGGGGTGTATCAAACGTCTAAAGTTAGCAATGAAATTATAAAAATTTCTGAAGAATACGCTCCTTTATATGAAATAGTATCTGAAATCAAATTCCAAAAATCAAATCAAAAATTAAGTCTTGAAAAAATTATTAGGTTTTCTGAAACTAATAATGATATAGAACTTGAAAAAACAAAAGAAGAGTTTTGGATAACAGGTAGAAATATTGATTCTTTTATTGAGAGAGGTAAAAACGTAGTAAATGTTGGAATGGATTTATCGAACTCAGAAAAAACAAAGGAGGAATTTTATGGCTTGGATCAAAAATTATCTAATATTGATAGAATTCACAATCAGTATGAAAAACTTGCAACTGATTTATTTTACGAATTAGATAACGTTCTTTTATTAGAGCAAATCCAAACAACTGAAAACCAAATTGAAATTGAAATTGAGTCAACTTTATCCTCCTTGTCAACCCTAACAGAGAAATCTAGTAGCCTAATTGAATATAATGAAAGAAATTCTCTGTATGGTCAAATAATAATAATTATAATCGTAGGCGCAATTGCATCCACACTTGGTTTCTTTATCAGCCAAATAAACAGTGATTTGAAAAAAGAGGTCGATTTGAAAACCTATGAATTAAAAACTGCTAATGAAAAATTAAGAGAACTTGATAAAAGAAAAGACGAGTTCATCGGAATTGCTTCTCATGAGCTAAAAAGTCCAATTCAACCCATCTTGGGTTTTGCGGAACTAGCAAAATCAGGAGATATTGATCAAAATGAAGCATGGGATGGAGTACTAGAGCTTGCAAATAAATTACAAGATTTGGCAAATGTGGTACTTGATGTAAGTAAAATTGAAAGCAATAGACTGGAGTTACAAATTGAAAAGATTCCAATAAACGATCTTATTTTAGAAATTACAAAATCATTAAAAATTAATCTCAAAAAACCTATAATCATTAAAGAGAACCTTGATGAAAATATCATGGTTGAAGTAGATTGGGTAAGAATTGGACAGGTATTCAGGAATCTTCTAAATAATGCAATAAAATTTACCCCAAAGGGAACAATAACTATAGAGACTCATGTTTATTCTGATGAAAACAAAATCCAATTTAGAATTTCGGATACAGGGGTAGGAATTTCTAATGATATTTTACTTAGGATATTTGAAAAATTTGTTACAAAAGGTATCAAACATGAAAAACAGTCAGGAACTGGACTAGGTTTATTCCTGTGTAAAGGAATTATAGAGGCTCATGGTGGAAAAATATCTGCTCAAAATAATTTTGATGGAGGAGCAACTTTTGAATTTACAATACCTATCTTAAACAAAGAACAAATACAAAAACCTCCCGAAGTATCTACAAAGTAGATAATGGAGTTCGTTTAATAAAAACAAACTAAATGTTAAACTCTATCTGGAAATTCTAGTAGCAGGAGTATTATCTTTGAATGTTTTGGTAGCTGAAGACAATCTATTTACAATTCAACAGTACAAACACATACTTGAAAAAAAGGGTTGTAAAGTAACTATTGCGCATGATGGAGAAGAATGCATACAGAAATTTGATGATTCATTTTTGAAGCTAGATCCTGCTTTGGTAGAATCAGGCCCATTTGACGTAGTATTAATTGATAATAATATGCCAAAAAAAAATGGTGCAGAAGTAGTAAAGGAAATTTTAAAAAGATCTCCAAAACAGAGAATCATCTTTGCGTCTGCATATAACATAGGTTCCATCTTGAATGCATCGGAAGCAGTAATGGGAGATATAGAGATATTACAAAAGCCTTTTTCTCTCAATACGATGATTTCTAAGATTCAAACTAAAAAATAATTACATATACGCAATTTTTGAGACGTGCTTTGCTTCTTTTAATGATCTATCGAATTCTTCTTCAGTCATAACTTTTTGTTCAGCATAAATGCTCTTGAATTTTCTACCATCATCTGCAAAGATTCCTACAACATAACCTTTGTCAATTGGATACTTTTTCATACATGCATAGACAGCTGCTGATGATGGGCTAATGAGTAACCCATCCTGTTTAAACACAGTTTTTACTACTCCAAAAGCTTCAGCATTTGTAACTGATACCCAATCATCAACGACACTTTCTCGTTTTAAGAACAGATCAGGTTTCGCAGATTCTTCGAAATTTCTCCATCCTTGAATTAGATGATTTTGTTGAGGTTGGCAGCCAATAATTTTGATGTTGGGGTTTTTCTCCTTAAGATATGCCCCAATTCCAGTTATTGTACCACCAGTGCCTACCCCAGTAAAAAAATGAGTTACCTTTCCTTCTGTCTGTTTCCAAATCTCTGGGCCAGTTCCTTTGTAATGTCCCAGAAAATTAGCTTCGTTAGCATACTGATTTGGGGAATAATAGGTGTCTGGTCTTGATGAAGCTATTGATGTTGCTAAAGCAATGCTTTGATCAGTTCCTGCACCTACTTTTGGACATAGATCGTCACTCGTTTCATATAATTTAGCACCAAGAGATTCAATAATCTTTTTTGTTTCATTACTTGCTTTTTCTGGAATTACTATCTCAACTCCATATCCTAATAATTTAGCAATTCCAGTAAGAGCGATTCCAGTGTTTCCAGAAGTAGGTTCGATAATAATACTTTGACCTTTTTTCAGTATTCCTCGTTCTTCTGCATCTTTTATCATCCAATATGCAGCTCTATCTTTAACTGAACCAAAGGGATTATGACTTTCAAGTTTTGCAAAATATGTAACATTACGATTTGATAGAGACTCAAGTTTTACAAGTGGGGTATTACCAATTTGATTTAGAACAGATGAATCAGTTACAACTTTTGTAGTCATTGATTACTTCACCTTTTTTATAGTAAACTCAATGACATTGTTTTTTTTATTCATATTTAATAGTTCATGACCATTTCTGTTTACCCATCTTGAAATATCATCTTCTGCAGCAGGATCATCTGCTAACACAGTTAATACCTGTCCTACTTGCATTTTTTCAATTGCAATCTTAGTTCGAAATACTGGCTCAGGGCAAAACAAACCAGTTGCATCTAGCTTTGTAGATTGAGAATTTGAAATTAGTGTTCACCTATTTTTATAATCGTTGTTTTGTTATATTAAAAGCTATTTAGCAATTCAGAGTGTTTAATCATCATAAATAAAAAATTAGTTTTACCTAACAATAATAGTTATCAAAAAGCCTTCTTAAAGATGTTCCATGGGTTTCGTTCATTCATGAAATTTGAGTCAATATTTTGATAATTAATTTTATGTGAAATTCTTTTCAAAAAATACAGACAGAATTTGTAGACCATGGTCCATAGATAACTATCTTGATCAATATTATACACTCTATACAAAAATGAAAATAACCACAAAGCGTTTGGATGGTGCTCTTTAACATAATCAAAAATATATTCTTTAGAATTATTAATTTTAAATTTTAAGTGTTCTAATGTTTCATCAGGCAGAGTGTAACCAGTATGAAGAATTTTTATTTTTTTATTCCTCATAGCAGATAAAATATTATCGAGAGAATTCTCAGAATCTATAACATTTACACATCTTCCAAGAGTAGAAACAATATGTGAATCACTTCCTGAGACTGGGGTCATATTATTATCAATCGCAAATTGACTAGCTTTTACGTTAGAAATCACATCGATGTTGTTACTATTGAAAACTTCGATCATGTCACAATTTTTTGCTTTGTCTCTTAGTGCATCAACTAAGCTAAATGGATGAGGGGCAGATGAGATACCATTTTGTTTTTTTACCTCATCAATTATTTCCTCTAAACTAAGAGTGGGCGAAATTTCTTTATAGATTCCATATGCTAACACATGAGCTCCAGTATCAGTAGTAACTTCTTCAGCTGGATAAACTTGAATATTTTTAAACTTGTAATGATCATTTTTGTATTGGAGCATTTGAGAGTATCCATCAAGAGTATTATGATTAGTTACAAACAATGCGGATATACCTAATTCATTCGCACGCTCTAATTGATCTCTAATAGTTACATTGCAATCATAGGGAGGTTCTTCACTTCCTAAATGAAAATTTGAAAATAAATTATGACAATGCAATTCAGATTTGATTGGCAATTTCAAACGGAGTTTTATTATTGATTTTATATTTTTATCTTAATCTTGATTCAAAAGAACTATCTGAATAAATCATCTTTTTCAGGACGAATAATGGAATTGATAGCTGAAACAGATTCTTTGTATTTGTAATTTCGTACAATAGCCACGGGGCAATAAAGTGTCTTTCCCATTACAAGCTCAGCTGCTGAGCAAATTTCATCAGCTATAGCGATTGCAGTTACTCGAAGTATTTTTCCAAAACTATCATTTGTGCCTTCATAACTTAGAATTGTGTTCATCCCTGCAATACCTATTGTACAGTTTGTCTGACCCATTCTAAATGGTCTACCAAAGGTATCTGATATAAGAACGGCAATCTTTTTTTTAGTTTTTTCATATATCTGCACTTGTATTGATGATGCTGACTTATCTGAATCTAGAGGTAACATAGTTGCATAACCAGCATCGACATTACTTTCATCTACTCCAGCATTTGCACAAATGAAGCCGTGATTTGTTTCTACTATAATTATTCCATTTTCCATTCGTACAATTCTTTTAGTTTCTGAGAGAATTACTTCCACCAGTTTTGGATCTTTTTTGTACTCTGCGCCAATACCGAGTGCCAGATTAGATGGGATTACTTCAGAAAGATTAACCGTTCTACCTTCTTGTTTTGAAATTATTTTCTGAGAAATTACAAATATATCTCCATCTTGAATTTTTTGATTATACGAAGATAGAATTAATTCAACTAGCTTATCGCCTTTATGAATTTCTTTTTTTATGTGTATAGGAATTATTTCAAGTGTCATTAACTTAGTTTGCAAAGATTGTATTTATTGATGTTATTGAACATAAAAGAATCATAGATGTAAAAAGATAACTTAGGCAATCGTAGGAGATTCTAGTTTGAGATTATAATGCTGATTTATTAGGTCAATGATTTTAGCAAGATTCTTTTCATCTAGAGTAACTGTTGCCAGATCCTTAACTAAGTCTTGGGCACGATATGCAATTCCCAAACCACAGATATCAAATAATTTAATATCATTTGCACCATCGACAACAACAACAA
>DATBIP010000144.1:0-1600 GCA_036556885.1 Nitrosopumilaceae archaeon | reverse complement strand
TAGGAGGACAAGATCCTCAGCTATACATTGTCCTGCCAACGAAGAATTAGCATTAATATAAATACTAAAAATTTAATCCAGTCTATATGTTAAAGTTTAATAAATTTAGTTTATTAAAGAAAAATACTTGTGAATTTTGTGGTAAGCGTTTTAGGACTTTAGAACAATTGATGCAACATTTTCAAATTACCCACGATAATAGAACCTACGAATGTAAACAGTGTGATATGAAATTTGAAGGTATGGAAGTCATGCGCGACCATATTAAGAGGAATCACAGTTACAAAAAATGATTGTGATACCTCAATCGACGCTTATTGAAATAAAACAATAAAATATCCTTTATGTATCATCACTGTAAATGAAATGCTTGAAATGCGGCAAAGAATTCGAAGAAAGTGAAATTCAAGACCCTTCTTCATTAAAGTATCCGTCCTGTGGGGATTGTTGGAAAGAATGGGCTACTTATGGAGTTATGGTGATTAATGAAATGCATTTAGACATGTCATTACCAGAACACAGGAAGGCACTAAAAAAATATGAAAGAGGGTTCTTTGGCTTGGACAAGGTCGAGGAATTGAAAAAGAATCCTGAAAATCCTGGAACCCCTAATTGAGTATAACTTTAGCGAGGTTTGTAGGAATATTTTTCATAATTTTCCCTCTATTATGGTTAAGAAATAATGCTTCCTTAATACAAAGCAAGAGTTTATCCCTTTCAGCTTCTTCAAGCGAAGAAAAAGTATTCAATATCAATTTTGGATCTAATTTATCGAAGAGTTTGACACTATCTAAAATAACAAGATAACTATGTAGAATCCTTGTCAGTTCATAGGGCTCTATTTCTGAGATAACTTTCATCCATGTTTTAGTTAACTTAACCAACTTGTCTTGATTGATCAGATTGATAGAAGTTAAAGTTCTAATCATGGTCTCTTTTTTTTCCGATTCAGTCATTTCAACCAACTCCTTTACTTTTGTTCGGCAAACCGATATCTTTAGAAAATCAGGAAGGTTTGCTATAATAAAAAGTAAATTTTCAATATCGCCATCATTAGAATTGTTACTCATGGTAGAAAATCACGAATTCAGTTTATCATTGGCATATTTAATTTGTTGTTCCTAGACATTGCCTATAAAGTCTCGGTATTGAATCCGATGCGTTCTTACAAATAGTCTTTTGAAGTTCCATTTAAGATGTTTTGGCTCATGGCTATCAATACAGATGATCAAAGCGGGATCAATTCGAATTAATCCCTGGCTAGAGAATTACAAAATACAAAAGAAAAAAAGATTCGAAATCGTGATTATCAAAAATGCTCATATAGCTAGAATGGTATAATATCATAGAATTCAAAATTGTCGGAACTGACTGAAATAAGAAGAGTTTTTGAAGGACTTCATACGTTGTATGAAATTCATCTTCCAAAGGTTCATCCTAAACTCATTCATGATTTGATGATGCGAAGACGAAATAACCCTGACAAGGATCCGTTTTATTTGATTGAAGTTTTTACAAAACCAGAAACAAATTCGGAAGAAATGAGAACTTACATCATTAGCAAAACTGGCATGAACCCAACTATACACGATAGCGGGAC
>DATBIP010000143.1:0-4119 GCA_036556885.1 Nitrosopumilaceae archaeon | reverse complement strand
TAGCCAATGTTGTGGTTACATATGGTGTGCTTTATTTACATTTTGCTTAGAATCAGGCCATAGATTAACAAGATCTGATTTATTCCTAAATTTTTAAAAAATCCGACCAAGTTTTATAAAGATTGAAAGAGTATACGGCATATTGGACGATTTTGAGAAAGAGTACCCCGGATTTGATTGGAAAAATACTCCTGCATACAAGCATCCTGGTGGGAGAAATTGTCCTTGTCCGAAACATGAATACATTCGAGAGCAAATTAATTTTACAAAACAAGTAAATGGGAAAGGAAATGAAGCAAGTAAAGTTACTCTAAAGTTTTGCCCAGAACATTATAAAGTATACATGAATGAGGTAATCCCTTCAATGCCGCTAAAATATAAAATACTAACAAAGATTGCACTCAAACTTGGCGCAATTCAAATTGAACAGCTAACTCATATGAAATCAGATTTGTGTTTTTACTGTAAGTTTGGCTCCGGTGGCCATGATAAGAAAAATGAGCTTCCTCCAATTAATTAAAAAATTAATTTTTTAAATTGGATCAATCAAAATTTTTGGTTTATTGGGTGTGTCATGATGACAGTTCTTTCCACATAAAGGACATTTTTTTCTGTCCAAAAAAATGCATTGGCAAATATGTGAGTCCAGATAACTTTCAGCTGCTTTCGTAAAATCTCCCGTCCCATTACAAAAGGGACATTGAGAGCCAAGTAGCTCTATCGTTCCATTTCCTTTACAAACAACGCACTTTGCTTCTACCACTAAGAAAAACCCTGTTACTTTGAATTAAAATCAATGTGTTAATATTTTTTTCAAAAAATGCTAGATTAAACAAATCTAGTTAAGCTTTATACACCTTCTCTTGAAACTAGAGACGTGCCCATTGAGGATATCCATGAATATATTGTAGAATTGGAGAAGGCTGGTGAGCTAAAACGAATTAAAACCCAAGTTGACACTAACTTGGAGATTGCAGAAATTTTGCGTAGAACAATGTATTCTAATGGTCCTGCAATTTTGTTTGAAGATGTAAAAGGTTATGAGATGCCTGTTTTGGGAAATGCTTTTGGTTCAGAAAAAAGACTCAAAATCGGTTTAGAGACTTCTGATTTTACTGAGATTGGGCAAAGAATTGTCGATATGACAAAGATGGATATTCCATCTGGTTTTCTAAATAAGATTAGAAAACTTCCAGAGCTTTCGAAAATGAGTGATGTATTTCCACATCTTGAAAAGAATGGTCCAGTTACAGAAGTGATTAGTGATTCTCCATCATTTGAAAAGATTCCAATTCTTAAAACCTGGCCAAAAGATGCAGGCAAGTTTATCACTTTTGGACTAATTGCAACAAAACATCCTGAGACTGGAATAAGAAATCTAGGAGTTTACAGAATGCAAATTTTAGATAATACACATGCTTTGATGCATTGGCAAAAACACAAGCGTGGTGCGCATCATCATGATATATCAAAAGAAAAAGGAAAAAAGATTGAAGCAGCTATAATTATTGGTGGGGAACCCGCAACTGTTTTTTCAGCAGTAGCTCCCGTACCTGAGGGATTAGACAAATATCTTTTTGCAGGCATTACAAGAAAAAAAGGAATCAAAACTGTGAAATGTAAAACAGTGGATCTTGAAGTTCCTGCCAATGCAGAAATTGTTCTAGAGGGTTATGTTGATCCTTTTGATGTAAGAGCAGAAGGACCATTTGGGGATCATACTGGATACTATACACCACAAGAACCCTTTCCTACTTTTACATTAACTGGGATTATGCAACGACACAAGCCAGTTTATCTTACAACTATAGTTGGTAAACCAATTCTTGAGGATGCATACATTGGCAAAGTAATTGAACGCTCATTTTTACCACTGATTAGAATGTTTCAACCAGAGGTAGTTGATTTTGCAATGCCAGCATCTGGATGGTTTCAAGGCATGGCAATAATTTCAATTAAGAAAATGTATCCAGGTCAAGCTAAAAAAGTAATGATGGGGCTTTGGGGATTAGGACAGCTTGCTTTAACAAAAATCTTCGTTGTAGTAGATGAAGATGTCAACGTTCACGATTTTAATGATGTAATTTGGGCAATTACTACTAGAGCAGACGCTGCTAGAGATACCATAATAATTGATAACACCCCAACTGATACTTTGGATCCTGCTTCGCCTTTGGTGAATCTGGGGTCTAAGCTTGGAATTGACGCCACACAGAAGACTAAGGAAGAAGGTTTTAACAGAGAAATTCAAGAAATTGTAAAAATAGATAATTCTACCAAAAATCTTGTTGATTCAAAGTGGTCTAGTTACGGGCTTTAATGCATACAAACTGTATTGTAAAAGTTGTCACGTTCTTCTACCTGATAACCAATTTGTCTAATAGAATCAATTATTCTTTTGTCTGTGAGCTCAGTAGATCTTGCTCCAGTACATGATACAACCTCTTCTCCGATTAAAGTTCCGCCAAAGTCATCTGCACCGTATTGAAGTGCAAGCTGAGCCATTCCTACTCCATTTGTAAGCCATGATGATTGAATGTGGGGAATCAATCCATCAAGTACTAATCGTGAGATTGCAATCATTTTCAATAATTGTAGTCCGCCTGCACCATAACTTACAATATTTTCTTTTTGCAGTTCCGTATTATTTGGCTCAAAACTCCATGGAATAAAAGCCATAAAACCTCGTGTTTTTTCTTGTAATTTCACAATTTTTTCAAAATGTTGTGCAATGTCATATGCAGATTCAACAGAACCATACATCATTGTTGCGGATGCTGGTAATCCTAATTCGTGAGCTTCTTGCATAATTCGTATCCATTCATCACTTGAGATTTTTTTTGGACTGATAATTTTTTTAACAGAGTCAACTAGAATTTCAGCTCCTGCACCAGGCACGGATTGTAGACCTGCATCTTTTAGTCGTGATAGTATTTCTTTTGTTGAAGATTTTTCAACGCGTGCTATCATATCTATTTCAGAAGCTGAAAGCCCGTGAACTCCAACTTTAGGAAACTTTGTTCTAATCATTCTAAATGCAGATTCATAATATTCTACACCAAGGTTAGGATTGTGACCCCCCTGAATGAGAACTTGCCTTATTTTGTATAGTTCCCATGCAGTTTTTACTCTAGCCTCAATGTTATCAAGTGAAAGTGTGTAAGCTTCATCATCACCAGGAGATCTATAAAATGCACAAAACTTGCAATCGGTGATACAGACATTTGTGTAGTTTAAAATAATATTATTAACAAACGAAGCCTTTTTTCCAAATTTTTTTCTTGTTAAATGGCCTGCAGTTAGCCCCATAAGATGAATATTATCGGATTCAAGTAATCGTAAACAATCCTCAAACACAGGTCTTTTACCTTCAAGAGAATTTTCTAGTATGTCACCAATATCACTAGAATGAATCTGCTCGCTAATTTGGCTCAATTGACTAGATTTTTGTGCTTTCTACTTAGTATTTAATCCTTGACTGGAGAAAAATTCCCATATGACTAGATTAAATTTTGTTTTTTACACAAGTCACGTTATTTTTAAGTAAGGAACAAAAAGAGATTCATCATGGTTTCTGGACATGAGATTAGACTAAACCGGATTCTCAGAAAGGGAAAAATGCTTTGTATCCCAATGGACCACGGAATATCAAATGGCCCTATTGAGGGATTAGAGGATCCTCATTCTGTTATTTACAAGTGTGAGCATCATGGTTTAACAAGTGTAATTCTCAATAAAGGAATTCTTAAGACACTTCCAAAACCAACTAAGGTTGGCATTTTAGTACACTTTTCTGGTAGTACAACACTTTCTGAATCTCCCAACAGAAAGATGCTTACAGGCTCTGTGGAAGAAGCAATTCGACTTGGTGCAGATGGGGTATCACTTCACATCAACATTGGAGGTAAGGAGGAGCCAGAGATGTTAGAACAATTAGGAAAAATATCAGAACAATGTCATAAATGGAATATGCCACTTTTGGCAATGATGTATCCAAGAGGAGAAAAGATCAAAGATCCTCATGATCCTGAAATTGTTGCACATGTAGCACGTATTGGAGCTGATTGTGGAGCAGATATTGTTAAAACAGTATATACTGGAGATATTGATTCATTTTCT
>DATBIP010000142.1:0-4598 GCA_036556885.1 Nitrosopumilaceae archaeon | reverse complement strand
AATTACTAGAACATCTTTTTTTTGGAAGATAATTGGAATGGCTTTTTTCTGAATTTCTGTAAGTTGTTTGAATCCAAGAGTGTGAAACTTGGAAGCAAGATTTGGATCAAGTGTCAGTTTCGTTGTTCGGTTTTGTTCTAGCTCGCTCATACACCATTACGCCAACAAGCCCAATTGCAAAAAGAATAACTGTTATTGTAGGAATTAAATCAAAAATTCCGGCCATGTTGTATCTCTTGAATTCATAGTTAAATAGCTTCTTAAGATGAACCGACCAAACCTTCTTTAGTTATTTGATATTCAAATTTCTTTTTTTGGACAAAGGATGGAAGTACTTCTCCGAGGTATTTTGCTTCTTTTTTTGCTAATTTTATTTTAATGTGTGTAAACATGCTAATCGCTTTATTCATATTTTCTTGTTCTTGGTCATCAATTTTTCGAATCATGTTGGTTACAACTATTGGTAATTTTTTTTCAATGCTAATTGAAGATAATTCATGCATGTATTGAATAAAAATAGTATTTTTTTCTAAGATTTGTTCTTCTTTAGTAAATTCAAAAGAGAATAAATCTGTGATATTATCTATTACAACTAGAGAAAATTTGTTTTCCTTAATTTTTGATAGATATTGAATCTGTTCGCTGGTATTTGTGATCCTTCCAACTTTTACATTTTCAAGTAGATTAGGTTCTAAATTGTTAGTTTGGATCAAATCATACATTCTCTCAGGTCTAAATTTTCCTGTTGTGTCCTGAAAAAGCACCTGACCACCTTGTTGTAGAGAATTTAGCGAGATTTGCATAGCTAGCTGAGTCTTACCAGTGCCGGTAGACCCAAAAATATCAGTAATAATTCCATCTTTAATGCCGCCATCAAGATATTGATCTAATTTTTGGAGTCCAGTACTAATCATATGTAGATTGTAAAGAATGTAAAAATTAAAGCAATTCATTGATTAAATGATGTGGGCAAGGCTTTTATGCTGGATAGAAACGAATGCAAATTGAACAATCGTTGTCACAATCTAGCGCAAAAAGACCACTTACGACTCTCCAGAAAAATACTAAGAAAAATGTCACAGTCAGACTAAAGAATGAAGTAGAGTATAAAGGAAAAATGGATAATGTTGATTCCTATATGAATTTGATAATGACAGATGCTGAAGAGCTAAAAGAAGACAAGGTCATCGCAAATTATGGAAGAGTTATAGTAAGAGGAAATAACGTTTTATTTATAAAATTAGATAACGAGTTTTGATTGTGTGTGGTTAAAGTGGCAAGAAGTTTTCTTTTCACTTCAGAATCTGTCACAGAGGGACATCCGGACAAAGTTTGCGATCAGATTTCTGATGCATTTTTAGATGAGTATCTCAGACAAGACCCCGATTCCAGAGTTGCAGTAGAAACAATGGCAACTACTGGATTTGTAGCTGTTGCTGGTGAGGTGACATCAAAGGCAAAATTTGATAAAAAGGCTCAGGAGGAGCTGGTCAGAAAAGTAATCCGAGAAATAGGTTATGATAAATCAGAACTAGAATTTGATGCAAATACATGTGAAGTTATGCTAAGATTGCATGCCCAGAGTCCAGACATTAGTCAGGGAGTCACTGCAACTGAGGATAGAGACCAAGGAGCTGGAGACCAAGGTTTGATGTTTGGTTATGCTACAAATGAAACAGAGGAACTTATGCCAATGCCAATTATTTTGGCTCATAAATTAACAAAAAAGCTTGCAGATGTTAGAAAATCAAAAGAATTGCCATGGGTTAGACCTGACGGAAAGTCCCAAGTTTCCGTTCAGTATGAGGATGGAAAACCAAAAAAAATAGATACCATCGTGATATCGACACAACATTCGCCAGATGTTTCAAATTCTGAGATAAAAAATGCCATGATTGAGAAGGTTATCAAGCCAGTTTGCGGAAGTTTATGGAATGATAAAATAAAAATTTTCGTAAATCCTACAGGAAAGTTTGAGATTGGAGGACCACATGGGGACTCCGGCCTTACTGGCAGAAAAATAATTGTCGACACATATGGTGGACAAGGAAGACATGGCGGAGGCGCGTTTTCTGGTAAAGATCCATCAAAGGTAGATAGATCTGCATGCTACATGTGTCGTTACATTGCAAAAAATATTGTTGCTGCGGGTTTGGCAGAAAGATGTGAGGTCCAAGTGGCATATGCTATAGGCGTTGCCAATCCAGTATCACTTATGGTAAATACATTTGATACTGGAAAAATTCCTGATGAAGATATTGAAAGTCTTGTTAGGAAAAACTTTGACATGAGACCAGCAGCACTAATTTCTCAACTGGAGTTGAAAAAACCAATCTATAGAAAGACAGCATCGTATGGACATTTTGGTAGAAATGAGCCTGAATTCAAGTGGGAAAAAACAGATAAAGCTAATTTACTGCGACAGGCCGCGGGACTATAAAACCTCTCTAAATTTCTTAAAGTCTAGTCCACATAATTTTTTTAATCTTGCATGAGTTCCTGTAAAATCTCCAATCATAATATTAAGATCATCCATTCCGTACCTGCTTTTTGTATTATGCAAAGCATCGTGGTATGCATACTCTAGATTGATATGTTTTATTTTGACTGGTGATTTTCCCTTGAATATACGAACATAATTTTGAAAAGTTACAGTTTCCGGTCCTACCAGTTCAATTATTTTGTTTGAAAATTTTTTTGAAATAATCGCATTGTAAATGACCTCTCCGACATCATCTACGAAAATTGGTTGCAGATGATATTTTCCAGAGCCAGGAATTGTTATTTGTTTGGTCTTCATCTGATTTTTTAGATTTTTTGTTAGATGATCATCCTTACCTATAATGTATGATGCACGAAATATGGTATAGTCTAGTCCCGAGTTGATGATCGCTTGCTCAGCTTGGAATTTTGAAATAAAATATGCTGAAGCAGAGTTTTTTGATGCTCCCAGTCCACTAATGTAGATGATTTTTTTTATTTTTGACTTGTGACAGAGCTGAATTATTTTTTTTGTAAGCTCCACATTGACAGCTTGAAATGTAGAGTTTTGCGATTGGTGTCCAATTCCAATTAGGTGAACAAACGCATGACAGTTTTTGATTTTTTTTGAAATGTCATCAATGTTAATGTCTGGAGAAATTATTTTCGTTTCTGATTTGTAATTTGGAAAATTTTTTCTAGAGATACTAAATAGCCTTGCTCCATGTTTGTGTAGTACCTTTCTGACATTTTTTCCAACAAATCCAGTAGAACCTGCTATTGCTATCCGGAGTTTAGAATTAGTCATCTTTGAGATAAGAGTTAATACACAAAATAAATCAATTTGAGTGTGCCCAAGCAGCAAGAATCAAAAGAAAAGCTAAGAACAGGATTTACAACTGGTACGGCCTCAGCTGCGTCATCAAAGGCTGCAATATTATCAATAATAAATCAAAAAATGATAAAATCTGTAGATGTTACCCTTCCAAAAGGAGACTCTATACCTATCAAGATTCATGCTTGTGAGTTTGGGAAGAGTAAAGCAAGATGTTCTGTAATCAAGGACGGAGGAGACGATCCTGACGTAACACATAGCGCCGAAATTGTTGTAGAGCTGTCATTGACACCAAATGTATCTCAAATTGAGATTGAGGGTGGAGAAGGAGTTGGAGTTGTAACAAAACCTGGATTAGGCTTGGAGCTTAACAAGCCTGCAATTAATCCAACTCCTAAGAAAATGATTATAGAAAATGTAAATGAAATTGCAAAAGATTTACTTCAAAAAAATGGAATTAGAATTGTAATCTCTGTACCAAAGGGAAAGGAGCTTGCACTAAAGACTGACAACCCAAGACTTGGAATTTTGGGTGGTATCTCGATTCTTGGAACAAGTGGCATAGTTATTCCATATTCGACTGCCTCATTTGCAGCAGCTATTAGACAAAGTCTTGATGTAAGTATGGCAATGGGTAACGACACCGTTGTGCTTTCAACTGGTGGTCGCAGCGAGGAGTTTGCAAAAAAGATAGTTGAGCTTCCAGAGCATTCCTTTGTTCAGATGGGTGACTTTTCTGGATATACAATACAACAGTGTGCAAAAAAGAAGATCAAAAAGGCATACGTTGTAGGTTTTATTGGAAAGCTTGCAAAGATGGCTGCTGGTGTCAAGCAGACTCATGTAAAAGGCTCAAAGGTAGATATGAAACTATTAGCTGAAATTGCTCAAAGCTGTAATGCAGACTTTAAGACAGTTGAGCAGATAAGAAAGGCAAATACTGCAAGACACGTTCAAGAGATTGTTATTGAAAATAAGGTTGATGGATTTTTTGATAAGGTTTGCAATCTTGTCTACAAACACATGAGAGCCCACTCAGAACAACAGGTCCCAATAGATGTGATTTTATTTGATTTTGATGGGAAGGTCTTGGGAAGACATCCTGTATAGCATTTTATTAAACTAGAATAGATCCGATTTTGTGGAAAAGGTCTCTATTTTATCAATTACAAAAAACGGAATCAAGATAGGGCAAGATCTCAAAAAAATATCGTCTTTGTGGCAGGTTTATGCACCCTCAAAGTTTTCAGATGGTAACTCAGAAATTAACTGGTATTCTGAA
>DATBIP010000141.1:0-3364 GCA_036556885.1 Nitrosopumilaceae archaeon | reverse complement strand
TAAACGAGTCTCTACAACATTTACCACTAGATTATTTACGTCTTGGGAATTACATGGAAAGGTAATGATGCTTGGTTTTTCAAATGTCTGCAAAATTCCTGAAACATCTTTTTTATCAATATCCAGCTTCAGAAATTCTTCTAAAAGATTTTTAAAAATTTTTTGTTCTTCTATTGAGGGATCTACAAACTTTTCATCAAAGGAATCAATGCTCCCTGCAACTAGTGGTATAATTATTAAAATTAGTGAATTCAAAAGTAATTTAATTTATTCAAAAGGATTTTTAAGAATTTGTACTCATTTGTACCTGTTTTGTAAATTCATTCCATGCGGGTTTTTTATTCCCATTAATGTCAATGAGTCCGGAATTACATATGTAATGATTTAATCGCTCGATCACAAATTCGCTACTGCCTAAACCTGATGAGTCACCAATACTGATTTCTCCTTCAGTTTTTTCTGGAATCATTACACATGTTCCTTCTGGTCTATCAAACTGTCTATACCATGTAACAAATTCAAGTTGTGATTCATTTATTCTATAGAAATCATATACATTTTTTACAAATTCAGTTTGTTCTACTTCGGTTCCATTTACAAATTCTGATGTGCTCCAGCTTATCTCAAAAATTCCCTTTTTCTTATCAGGAACAAGTGTCATTATAGTCTCTAGATCTTCCCTTGCCTCTTGAGGAGTTTTGTTTATTTCGTTAAGAGAATCTACTGGAAAATAACTAAAAGCAACAAAATCACCTACAGCTAATTGTTCAACTATATGACTAAGATTTTTGTTAATTATTCCATGTAATGAAAATGCATTACCAAATTTTACATCTGGATGTTTTTCTTTTAAAGATCCATATACACCATCAAAAAGTTCTTTGTAAACTGGAATGTTTTGCTCAGAGTACCTAAAATATTCTTCTGTGTCTCCTGCAATAATAACAGTGTCTATCATGTCATATCGTGTTAGTATAGCATCAAGAACTTTGATAAGATTGTCTTCTGAAATTGAATTCAAACTTGGTTTTCCTATCCAATCTGGGAACGGACCTAATGTTTTTCCATTGATTATGGAAAAGTAAAGAGTAGCTTTAAGATCATTTTTTTTGTTAAAATCCATCAAGAGATCAGATTGTTTCCAATCATAGTTTTCTTTTTCTGGTTCAATCAAATTCCAAAAAAGATAGAGATTAGTTCTGCCGATTCCTGTAGAAGAAGCTTGTGTGTAATAGTTTTGCAGATCAACAAGAGTAATTTTGTTTGATGGTGGATTAATGATAAGACCAAGCTTTTCATTATGAGATGAAGATTGTATAAAGCTAAAATTTGATGAAAATAAAAATGCAGAAACAATTGCAGCGATGGCAACTGTACCTATGATTCCTCCAATTATTACTTTATTCAATGATTGTTGGAGTTTGAAAAGAGAGTAAAAAAGTTGTGATGGAATAATCTAACCTGAGGTACAACCACTAAAGCCACATTCTATGCAAAGACTACATCCTTCTACAAAAACTAGGTTGTTTTTGCATGTAGGACATAGGTTTTCCTCTTTTTCTTCTTCAATTCTAGTTGGAGCCAGAGTTATTTCGTCAGGTATTATCAAACGTAATGCCTTATCAACCTGAGTTCGTACATATTCATTTTTGATATTTGAATTAACATAATCTGTAACAATTTCACTAGGTATGGTTTCAAATGTTTTTTTGGCTTTTTCACTTGTCATATGTAGCACTTGTTCATGTCTTGAACTATCACGATAAACGGTAATTCCCTTGAGACCCATCTCATGTGCAAGTAAATATGCTGCTTTTACATCATCAGCAGACACATCATATGGCATATTGATTGTTTTAGCAATTGCGTTTCCGATCCATTGTTGCCAAACTGCTTGTGCACAAAGATGATCAGCCCAATGAATATCCATTGCAGTTACAAAGATTTTTTGCATCCATTCGGGAATTTCAGGGATTCCCTTTACAGAACCATAATTGTCTGCGACTTTTTCAAGTAGTTCTTCGCTGTATAATCCATTTTCTCTTAAAACTCGTTCAAATATTTTATTTGTGTAAAAGAATCGACCAACTGTAACTCTCTTTTCAAAGACAAGAGCAAATGTTGGTTCCATTCCGTTAGAACAATCTGCAATCATTGAAAGAGTTCCAGTTGGTGCAACAGTTGTTGTCAAAACATTTCTGATTCCATGTTTTTGGATTTTCGAAATTAATGCATCCCAATCGTAAGAGTGCTCGCTCTTTGGTTTTTCATAGTATCCTGCAATAGGAATCTTTCCTTCTGGAAATTCTGTTTTGGAACACAATGGGAATTCACCTCTTGTTTTTGCAAGTGCTACACTTTCTTCCATGGAATAATATGTCAAGGCTTCAGATAATTTGGATTGCAATTCATATCCTTCCTTTGAATTGTATGGGATTCTTAATTTGTAAAGAAGATCAGCGACTCCCATAACACCTAGTCCTATTCTTCGTGATTCTTTTGATGCTACATCTATTTCATGAACAGGATAATGGTTTACATCAATTATATTATCTAAAAATCTGGTTGTCTTTCTAATAGTTTCTTCATATCTTTGCCAATCAAACTCATACTGACCGTCTGCTTTTCTCTTGACAAGATTTGCTAAATTAATTGAACCCAAGTTGCATGACTCGTATGGATACAAGCTTTGTTCACCACATGGGTTGGTAGCTCGAAGTGGTGCTCCTCTAGCTTTTGCAAATACATTGTATTGGTTTATTTTATCAAAGAATATCAGACCGGGTTCTGCACTCTTCCATGCAGAAAGTGCAATTAGATCAATTAGCTGGTGTGCATTAATCTCTCTAATAGGTTCTCTACGACTAGGAGAACGTAACATGTACTTGCCATCTTCAGTATTTACTAGAGCGTTCCAAAAGTCCTCCCAAATACCTACACTAACATTGAAATTCTCAAGAATTCCAGGCTGAGTCTTATTTGTAATGAATTTTTCAACATCAGGATGCCATGCCTCAATAATGCCCATATTGGCACCTCTTCGCTTTCCGCCTTGTTTGACTACCTCAGTTACTGTATTTATGATATTCATAAAGGAAACAGGTCCAGAGGCAACACCAGATGTAGAGGCTACGATGTCCCCTTCTTGACGTAGATCTGAATAATTGATACCAACACCTCCACCTGATTTGAAAATTAGAGCAGCATCTGATGTTGATTTCATGATTCCTCCCATATCATCTGGCATACCTAAAACAAAACAAGCTGATAATTGTCCTAATCTTCCACCAGCATTCATCATGGTAGGAGAATTTGGCAGAAAGATTTGTTCTGTCATTAAATCAAAATATTCTGAAACTTTATC
>DATBIP010000140.1:0-3033 GCA_036556885.1 Nitrosopumilaceae archaeon | reverse complement strand
ACTATTTTTGGTAGATAACAAAGAGATAATTAATTTTAATTCAAATGATTACCTGGGATTATCCACAAATCAACAAATAATAAAAAAAACGATAAAGGGTTTTGATCAAATTTCACAATGTAGCTCTAGACTTGTTGGAGGGAATAACTTTGTTATTGAGAAACTTCAGAATTCGTTGTCCAGACATAGGGGTACAGAATCATCTCTAGTTTATACTACCGGATATACAGCAGTCCTAGGAGTCCTTAGTGCTTTAGCAGATGATCAAACTACTGTATTTAGTGATGAGTGTAATCATGCCAGTATTATTGATGGATGTAGACTGTCTAATTGCAAAGTCAAAGTATTTCGCCACAACGACACCGAAAGCCTATTAAAACTAGTTAGGGGCATAAAGGGAAAAAAAATCCTTGTTACTGAAGGAATATTTAGCATAGGAGGAGACATGTCAAAATTAAAATCTATTTGTAAGTTGGCAAAGGAGTTTGAACTTTTTACAATTGTTGATGATGCCCACGGGGATTTCGTCTTTGGAAAGAATGCATCAGGTACTCCGTCAGAATTAGGAGTAAATGCCCTAATTGATGTTCACATCAGTAGCCTGAGTAAAGCTTTGGGTTGTTTTGGGGGATATGTAGCTTGTGCGAAAAATGTCAGGAATTATCTAATAAATAAATCGAGGCAATTCATATTCAGTTCTGCAATTCCTACTCATTTATGCAAGTCAGCATTAAGTGGAATCAACATTGCAAAAAAAGGGAAACTTCAGCGAAGGCTCTTCAAAAATGTCAATTTATTACATGATGGTTTGAAGCATATGGGTTTTGACATTGGAAATACTGCCAGTCAAATAATTCCGCTACATATAGGTTCTGAGAAGTTAGCAACCAAGGTTGCAGATGTTCTGTTACAAAAAGGCATACTGGTAC
Organism: Nitrosopumilaceae archaeon; assembly: GCA_036556885.1. Lineage (GTDB taxonomy): Archaea > Thermoproteota > Nitrososphaeria > Nitrososphaerales > Nitrosopumilaceae > CSP1-1. The sequence continues at coordinate 2,104 of DATBIP010000140.1, read as the reverse complement.
ATCCTATGAGATTTCCTACAGTTAAAAAAGGACGTGCTGTCCTAAGACTATCTCTATGTGCCTTCCACACAAAAACACAACTCAACTTTACACTAGATCAGTTAGAAGTAATCGGAAAAAAATACGATATTATTTGACAGCATTAACAAATATCTTTATTTTTGCATAATAGATCACAAAAAGAATAACAAATTTATCAAAAGACAGGACACCATTCTTGTTCATTATCTCCAGAATAGTACTTTGTAATTTTTACCAATATGTCCATATTTCATAATTCGAAATTAGAAATATGTATTCATGTTAAGATTAATTTATAACAAGAAAAATCAAATCAATGAATTTGTATATTTCATAATTCGAAATTAGCAATATTTATCTAATATGAGTTTATCCTATAAATCATTGACAGAAAGAGAGTTGAAATTAAAATTGAAGGTATCAGAACGGCAATTTAGAGACATAAAATATTATTTTTCACTGCTACATGCAGAATCAATAGTTTCTGGACTAAAATTTGCGTATAATAGACAGAAAGCTGAAGATGGTGGTTACCTTAATGTTGGAAGAAAGAGTTTTGTTAAAAAAGAAACAAGTATGTTAACCAAAGAGCAGGCTAAATGGAGACTAGCAAATTGGAAATCAATGATTAAAACTTACAGAAATAAAGGATACAGCTACCCTACTATAAGTAGGATAAAGAACGTTATCAAATTAGTTGCAAAGTCCGGAAACAAAAAATAGGGATTAGTAGGTAGATGCTTCTGTACTTTTTTCATCAATCCTGATTGATGACAAGTCAGGGAATTTCTCTTTCATGCTTTGTTCCACTAATGTGGTAGCTTCTTCGATAATGCTTGTTGATTCCTCGTTCAATGCTCTTCCGCTGTCTACTTCGTGCTTTGGTATTTGTGCAGAATCAGATAGTATTCCTCCCATAAGATCGGATATTTGGGAAAGTGATTGATCTGCTTCTGGAACCATTGATGACAAGCCGCCTTGTATGTTTTTTATGACAGACATTGCTGGAGTTAGTGTAACCACAACATCTCCTAATTCAGTAATGGTATTCAGTCTTAATTGAATTTGTTCAAGTGCTAATTTAGCTGAGTCAACCATTTTGCTCATCTTGCGAATTTGTGAGAGTTCATTTGATAGTAATTTAGCATATTGGACATCATGATTTTGTATTGAGTGAACGATTCTTTTAAAAATAACTTGATCCTTTTCTACGATCTTGGCAGATATCCCATCTAGTTTTGTTATTTGAAGTTCTAGTTTCTTTTGAGCTTCCTCAATTCTTGGCTTCAAAGGTGGTTGTGATTTTATAGTTTCCAGTATTTTTACTGCCATGTTTTCTGGTTGGGTTTTGTTCCACTTATCTTTAAAGGACATTGTTTTCTCTAAAGCCTTTCTCTATTTTTGTTTATAACATCAAATGTAACCGAGATCAACGGTGTCGTGGTTACATGTTAAATGATAGGGTTTAGAATTCCGCTCATTTTTTGGATTTGTCAAACATGTGTAATAGTTGCTTCACAGCTCCGTCCATATCCTCTTCGCGCACTTCAGGAGAAAGGCCATTTTTTAGGAGATTATTTATCGTATTAGAAATCTCAGAGCTTATTTCGTCAAAACTATCAACATCATTAAATCCTTGCTGATATAGCCTATTTAGTTTCATAGCATACATCCTGGTTTGATCATTTATTGTGACTTTGTACACGTTATCATTTACTTTTATTTCCTCATTAGCCATGGTCTTTATCAATGAAAATGACCATGATCCTCTAAGAAAAATGTTTTGGTATGGTCCTCTAATCAGATTCGGTAGAAACTTGACGCAAAGTCATGATCGTATCTGATGCGTCACGTATTCCGATAAATGGTCTTATTGAGCAAGCAAGTGAAGACCTAGTCAGATAGCATTGCTCTTAGTTTTTTTACCATTATTTCACCTTCAGATGTGAGTGAATAATATCTAACCGCCATAGGTCTAGTCTTTGAAGATGTCATTAACCCATACTCACTAGAAACTAAGCCTGCCTTTTCTAATTTAGACAAGTGAAATGAAATAATCTTTCTGTCCACACCTATTTTTTCT
>DATBIP010000139.1:0-22048 GCA_036556885.1 Nitrosopumilaceae archaeon | reverse complement strand
ATTATCAATTTTTTCCGTTTTTGCATTTGAATGAACGATTCATACTTAAGCCTTAAATCCAAATTTCTTAAAGCAAACTCGAAAAGAATTGCCAGATGAATCATGTAGAAACTGTGGTGGAACTCTAGTTAGTTGTAGCCTATGTGCTGAATGTAAAGCAGTTATTGGTAAGATTTGTACGTCATGTGGTTCAAAAACGACAGAACAATTTCATGATTCGTGCTTGTATCTAGATGAAAGAGCTCAAACCATAAAATGCATAAATCAAAACAAGAATTTTTTTAAAAAAATTATTTCTTTTACTTAAATTTTTTTTCTTTGTTTTTTGTACCTTTTACAATATCAAAAAGTTGTCTTACAATCATTTTTGGGTGGTGTGAAGCTAGTCTTACAATATTTGATAATCCAAAATCTGCTTTGATAAAATCAATAAATTCATCAGGAGTGAGCTCTTTAATAATTTCAATTTCTTTATCCCATTCTTCATCAGACAAACCGATCCATCTGCTTTGAACTTTTGACGCAGAGTTTATTTTTGATTGAATTGATTTTTTCCAATTTTCTTCATATTTTTTAAGTGATTTTTCTGATGTATCGCCAGATTTTATTGCATTTGCTGCAACTTCACCTGCAACTCTTCCAAACATTATCGCATATCTAATTCCTTCAAGTACAAGTGGATTTGCCTGTCCAGCTGAATCGCCTACAAGAATCAAATTATCATAAACTGTTTTTCGAGAAAGTCCATCATTTGGAATTAATCCATAGTGAAATTCAATTGGAGTAATTTTACCTAGATTTTTAATTGGACCTGGCTTTGATTCCAGAAGTTGTTTTAGTCTTTCCGTTGGGTCTACTGATGATTCTGGTTTTCCAACCCCTACTCCAATTCGAACAATTTTTTTGTTTACAGGAAAAATCCATGCATAACCTGCAGGTGAGTATTGCTGTCCTACCATTAACCACCATGTTTCTGAGTCAAAATGTTCTGCATATGCTTCGTATTCTGCACCAGCTCCAAATCTTTCCCATTGAGTTACAATTCCCATAGATTTTGCCACTACAGATTGAAATCCACTTGCATCAATTACAATTTTTGCATTGAACACACAGTCATCTTCTGAGAATGCTTTGACTCCAGAAATTTTTCCTTGCTCATTAGTGATTACACCATTAACTGTAGTCATTACAAAAATATCTGCTCCTTTTTTTGTTGCTTGTTGAGCAAGCCATTGGTATGTTTTTCTAACATCTAATACAACTGCTCTTGGTTCTGAGTCAGACATTGAAACTTGGTTGTTGGGAGAACAAAATGAATAATTTCGTATCTTATTGTAACAATCTGAAGGAATTTCGAATTTTTCTACATCTCTAAGCCAGGTTACCCCACTTGTCCTCACGCTTTGAGCAATACTTTTTTCTTTTTCAAGAAGAGCTACTTTTACACCATTATTTGCTGCTGCAAAAGCAGCTGAAGATCCTGCTGGTCCACCTCCAACTACAACAACATCATAATCAAATTCTTTAACAGGCATGATTATTCTACATTTTTTATATTCAAAAAACCTATGTAATTAAAGAAACTATCTTTTTAGGATTGGTTTTCCTTCATTATCGGCATCTCTTTCCGAATCCATTGATGCCTGATTACTTTTTCTATGCATGTAGCTTTGAATATCTCCTTGTTTTTTACGGCAGAATTTTTTATGTACAGCATCCTCAATCTTTAAAGTATCAGCATTTTCATGAAATAGTCGCTTTCCACAATCTGGGCAAATTAATTCTGGCATGCTATTTGAGGGAAATCAAATGTATTTATTTTATTCCTAACCGTCTAAAACCAGTGTTCTAATACATCAATAATGTTGGGATGATATGGCTGAACCAGAAATTGTACCATTTGCAATATGGTCATTTACTACCTTGGCCATCGCATTAGTTGCTAGTCTGGTGTACAGAACCTATTTGAGGAGAAAATCCAATGCGGAATCTTCATCTTGAAAAAAAAGGCTTGCGGGGCTTAGCAATAGCTGAGAGTTTTACACAAAAATCAAAAAAATCTATTCTAGCTGGGGTTGTGATGAGAAGAGATTTTGTTATTGATGGATTTGTTTTTGGTCATACAACCATAGGCGGAGATGATGCTACAGATGAAATATTGATGATGTACAAAAAACTTGATAGGCAAGACATTAGCTATTTACTTATTTCAGGAATTATTATCTCAATGTATAATATTGTAGATTTGAAAAAAATTTCTAAATCATTAAACATTCCAGTAATTGGAATAACTTACCAAGAATCTAAAGGAATCGACGATGCCATAAAACACCATTTTCCAGACTCATATGAAACTAAACTAAGAGAGTATAAAGAATTGGTAGAGAGGGAAAAAATCACCCTTCACACATCATTTGATGTTTATGTAAGAAAAGAAGGATGCAGTCTTTCTGATGTAAAACATCTTATCAATGATATTACTGTACAAGGATCCTTTCCTGAACCATTAAGGGTTGCACAATTATTAGCTAAAACCTTGCTTCAGGAATTCTAACCTTCAGAAGCTGTTTTGCCACCATCAACATTAAGAATTGTTCCAGTAATCCAATTTGCTTCGTCTGAAGCTAAATACAAAACTGCATTTGCGACATCTACCGGTTCGCCAATTCTATTTAGTGGTAATCTATCCTCGAGAACCTTTCTAGCTTGAGGATCATCAAGATAGGGTTTAATCATTCCAGAATTAATAATTCCTGGATTAACGCAGTTACATCGAATATTTGATCTAGCGTATTCTACGGCAATGGCTTTTGTAAACATGCTAATGGCTGCCTTAGTTGCCGAATAAACTGCAAGATGTACTCTAGGTATTGCTCGTTCACTTGAGATTGAGCCTATGTTGATAATACATCCACTCTTGTTTTCACGCATATTTGGTAATACAGCTTTGGACATTCTAAAAACCCCATACATGTTTACGTCAATTAATTTCTTAATTTCCGAATTAGGCATTTCGTGGAAGTGAACTGGATCATTTATTGCTCCTGCACTATTTACTAAAACGTCAATGCCACCATACTTGTTAAGAATTTGTTCAACGGTTTGAAGCACTTGTGCTTCATCTGTAATGTCGCATTGCATAGATACAGCTGAATCTTTTTTACCGATTAATGATGATCTAGCTTTTTCAAGTGAGTCTAGTTTTCTACCTAACATCACGACTTTAGCACCTTCTTCAATGAATCTCTTAACTATACTAAAGCCAATTTCACTAGAGGCTCCCGTTACAACTGCCACTTTATCTTTTAGTCGCATGTATCTAAGTTGAATATGTCATCTTAAATTAATTATGCTAATCTGCTAATTTCGCAGTTTTCTTTAGATATGAAAGGATTCCTGTATAATCAAGATCGCCAAATCCAGCATCTATTGCTTTTTTGTAAATCTCATTTGCCTTTGTAGCCATTGGTAGATTTATGCCAAATTCTTTAGCTGCTTCACTAATGGTATCCAAATCTTTTTTTAAATTACTAAGAGTAAAAGTTGGCGAATATTCGTCTTTTATCATACTATATGCTTTATTCTCACTCATTCCAGTTTTAAAGTAGGTTGAATTTAGAATAGATAAAAATACTTTAGGATCTAATCCAGCTGCTATTGCAAGCGTTATTCCTTCTGATAACGCAAGTGCCAACATTCCAATTTGAAGATTCATTGCAAGTTTTACAGAATGAGCAGTACCATTTGGTCCAAGAAAGAATACTTTGTTAGCTATGGTTTCAAAAATTTTTTTATGTTTATCAAAAGCATTTTTGTCTCCTGCTGCCATTAACACTAATTTCCCATCTATTGCTACATTCGGACCACCCATAACGGGAGTATCAAGCATTATTATTCCATATTTACTAAATTGTTCCGCAATCTTTTTTGACGAATTTGGATTTATTGTACTCATATCAGCAACTATCAAATTATCATGTTTTCCTTCTACTATACCATTTTTTCCAAATGAGACCTCCTTGACAGCATTTGCATCTTTAACAATTGTTAAAACTAAATCTGAAGTTTTTGCTACTTCTTTAGGGGAATCTACTACAATTGCCCCGTGATTCGCTAACTCTTTTGTCTTCGTCTTAGTTCGATTATAAACAATTAATTTAAAATCTGAATCTAATAGATGCAATCCAACAGCAGTGCCTAACATCCCAGTTCCTATTATGCCAATTCTAGTCACAAGTTTCTCTTTTCAAACTATGATTATGTATCTTACTAGTATTGTAAACTACTTTCTATTTTCTTTCTTCTACTTTTACTCTCCATTTCTCGCTACCAAATCTTGAAGCTTCAAACTCTAAATGTCCTATTACATCTTCACCTTTTCTAACAATGGCATAATCTGATTTTTTCGTATGAAAAATACGTTCTTTGGTTTTATAACCTCCTTCAATAACTTTTATTTTAAACCGTTTACTTGCTTTTATGATTAATTTTCTAGCAATCTGTACATCCCCCACCCAGGAAAACATTTCGAACGATCCAAAATTTTGAGTAGCAATTGTATGCCCATATAATCTAGCTTCAAATTTTAAATTCTGCATTTTCGCTTCTTCATTTAACCATTCAATAACTTTTGAGCCAAATCCGCTCTCTATTCCAAATGATTCTGAATTTTTCATATGGTTAAATCCATTTCATACTACATGAATAATCATGTCATATTCCATTCTCTATTTGTTAAACTAAATCATCTTGGCATCTGTAGCCTATTCCTAACTTCATGCTGAAATGGCTATACAATATAGGCTGAATTTGTATACAGTGAAATGAGTTTTACACATCTTCCTTCATTGGATGAATTAAACTCAAATAGTATTCATGAGAGTGCAACCATATGATTACAGTTGATTGTCGAGAAGTTGAATCGATAAAAAATGAACTACTTGTTTATGTATCAGATCAAATAGGCGCAATTCCTACATTAAAACTCCATGAATTTGTACTTTCACCAATTCAAGATAACGATGTAATTGACAAAACAGAAGTAATTACTGTGATAAAGGAATTTCTTGACTCCATAGGAGAGGCTAGAAACTTTGCAGTAATCTCTAAAGAAAATGTAATTTTAATAAAATCAATTTATGGTAATACAATAGAAAGACAACCACAGCAATATGCTCAAATGTTTTCTTGTCCTCACTGTGGGTTCCTAACCCAATATGAAATTGATTATAATAATCACATAAAGATTCACTATCTTTAAGTAAAATTATTCCAAAAAATAATGAGGATTGTTTATAAGTCCTAAATGATTTTTAGACATATGGATAAATCATTTAACAGAGAAAACATCACAAAGATTTATTGTGAAAAATGTGATGAGGTATTTGATTCTAAACAAAAATTTGACAAACACTCTTCAAGACATTCTACTCGAGATTACTACGAGTCATGCCCGATTGATACTGTCTTGGGAAAAATTATTAGCTTCTTCAGAAGAAGAAAATAATTTCATTCAACCAAGCTTGTTTGGAAAATTTGGAACAAGTTTTTTAAAGACTTTTGGGATGGTAGATTCATGAATAAGAAAGGATTGGTTTTTGAGGGAGTGGAGACTCTATAATGGCACAGATGATAAAACTAGTTTTTTCAGACTATAGATATACCGTATTGTCTATTTCCATTTTTATTGGCATGTTGGTTCCTCTTTCAATTATCTCTGAGTATATTTTTCTAGAACCATATGTAATCGCTCATATTCCAAATGGTGCTGAGATTAGCTTTCTTCTTATCATTGTAATTTCAGCATTATCAGGATTAGTTTTAGCAATGAATGTTTATAGAATCAATGTCTTTCGTAGTCATAAAAAAAAGATGGGAGGAGGAATATTTGGTTCATTGATTGGAGCAATTGCTGGCATGTGTAGCTGTGGTCCGATAGGATTTACACTAGTTTCAACTTTTGGTGCAATCGGTGGAGTTACCACTGCGTTTTTGTCAAATTACGAAATACCAATAAGACTGATTGCAGTCGCAATTTTAGCATGCACATACTATTTTACAACAAAATCTCTTGTAGTTGAATGTAAAATCAAAAATTAATTTTTAAGAATTTTTTGGCGGACTGAATCTCGGATAAATACCCGAGATAGGACGTGGGAAAATGAGATTCAGCCGCCTGATAATTTCTATTTACAATAATACAATTTCTCATAGTGCTTGTTGATTTTAAACAAGCTTGGTATAAACATCAAAATTAGTAATTTTTTATAAAATATTTAAGAGATTTTTGTTGCTAGCCTGGTGGAGACATGAAATATTTTCCATCTTTTTTCTTACTAGCTCTTCCAAAATGAATTAATTCTAAAATTGTAAATTTCTCCATCTCTGTAAATTCATGCCCTGTTATTTTTTTTAAATATTCAAGCAATTCATCAATATGAACTGGCGGCATATCTTTAATCGATATATTTGTTAGTAAATAAAATTTTGTTGGGAATCTTTGAAAATAGTTTCCAATTCCTATTGTGAATCAAAATTTCACAATGTATAGAATATAGCTAAATAGGCAATTTTTTGTAACCTTGACATCTATCACTACACTCATCAAATCATATTCATAAAATGTCTGAGATCTATATTCCAATAAGGCCAAGCAGAAGAGACTATGAGGCTGATGAACCAGACGAAACAAAAGAAGATTAATTTTATGATTCAATCTGTATGAAAGAATCTTCTGGAACTTCCAATTTTTCAAAAATATCTGGATGAATAATCTTTGCCAAAATTTCAATGCCTGTAATAGTTCTAAGACTCGGCTTACTGAAATATGAATTCGCATCCACCGCAAAAACCTTATTTTTTTGTACTGCCCCAAGTTTGTTCCATCTTGAATCATTTTGTAGAGTTTTTTCATACTCTAAAATCGTACGGTTTATGTCAAAACCGCAAGGCATTAACACAATAAGTTCTGGGTCACATTCCACTATTTCGTTAAACTTTAATCTTCTAGATTGTTCTCGTTTAACACTAATCTCGTTTATCCCCCCTGCAATTTCAATCATCTCTGGAATCCAATGTCCTGAAGTAAAAAATGGATCAAGCCATTCTAATGCTACAACTCTAGGTCTACTCATAAAAGAATTTTCTTGAATAAAATCAATCCTTGCTCGAAGAGACTGTATTATTTCTCGTCCTTTTTCTTCTCTTCCAAGTTTTTTTGCAACATTTTCGATGCTTTCAAAAATTCCTGAAACATCACGAGGATTTAATGGAAAGATTTCAGGTTTTTTATCTAAAATACTCAAAGCTTTAGTTACATGTCCTGTATATGCTGAGCACACTTCGCATGTTTCTTGGGAAATTATTAGATCTGGATTGGCATTCTTGAGATTTGTTTCATCAAGTATGTAGATATCTTTCCCATCTCTCATTAACTCTACAACCTTGTCGTCAATTTCCCTACTTGACATTATATTTGTGTCAAAAACCGAGTTAATTACTAGAGGCTTTGTTCTTGCATTTTCAGGATATAGACATTCATGAGTCACACCAAATATTTTCTCTCCCATCCCAAGTTCATAAAGTAATTCAGTCGCACTAGGGAAAAAGGAAACAATTCGTTCTATGGTCATACTTTTTAAAAATTAATCAAATTAAAAATCATATCTTTATCTCAGGTCAAAACTCAATTTTAGTCAGATTAATACGCATAAAATATGTAGGAATGAAGTGTCTCGTACCTCAAAAGAGATTAGAAAATCAATTGAAGACAATTGGAAAGAATATCTGTCAAGATATGGGAATCTTTATTCATCAAATTCTATTAGTGGCTCTAGTCCTCCATCAGTCTTTGTAGGTACTCATAATTATCCTAAAGTGGGTGTAGGCCCCATGGTTCCTCCAATTCACGGTGATACTAGTCTTCTTGATATTCCTGAAAGATGGCTCGGAAAAAGTCTTGAAGAAATTGTAAATTTTCGACTAAGCCTTGTCAGAGGAATTCAAAAGGTTTCTGTATTTGAACCAGAGAATCGTTTTATTGAAAATCTTCAAGAAGTAGCAATGTCAACACGTCCAACCGACTCTGACATTGAATTTTATAAAAATACTCAACCAATAACGACAATTGATGGAGAAAGTGCTCCATTTGGACCAATGGGGGAAATAAAAAATGCCAAATTTTCATATTCTTCTACTCATAGGTCTATCGAAACTGCATACTATGATAAAGATCTGAAAGCAGAAGACGCTATACTGAAACTTTATCACACAGGCATTGACATCTCACAAATTCAAAAATGCTTTAGCATAGGCATGTTTGGTAAAAAAAGAAAACTTGTTCCAACTAGATGGAGCATAACTGCAACTGATGATATTATATCAAAATCACTTGTCTCAGAAATTTTAGATTATGATTTAATTGACTGTTGCAAAGTTTTTTCATTCAATCATCTAGGAAATATGTTTTCAATTATTTTGTTTCCTCATAGATGGTTATTTGAAATGGAAGAAGCTTGGTATGATGATCAAGGGCAAATTGGATTTGGTACTGACTTTGAGGATGGTAGAGGAATTGATCATTATCCAACTATTGCCGGTGCATATTTTGCAGCAAAACTAGGTGTCGCAGAATATTTATTAAAAAATAAAATTCAGGCAGCGGTGTTAGTGCTGCGTGAAATTAGACCTGATTATGCAATACCTGTTGGTGTTTGGCAAGTTCGCGAAGGAATAAGGTCTGCAATGAAACAAAAACCTTTCATTGTTTCTAACCTTGATGATGGTATTACTCATGCCTGCAAATCCATGAGTATTAGCAAACTTGAATGGTTAGCTAAGGGTGAGCTCTTTAAAAAATTGAAGCAAAAATCAATTACCGATTTTTTCTGAAATGTTTAATTTAATGACAAAAATTTTATAATATTTGTTTTTGTTTCATTTGTATAATGCCATAATGCATTCCTAATTTATCCAACATCCCTCTCTTATTGTATAAAGCACTCACATGCGTTGGATCAATTGATATTATTTTATCATATAATGAAACTGCTTCTTCATACTTTCCAATTCTTCCAAGGATAGTTGCTTTGTTGTACATGGCGCTTGTATCGCTAGGTATAATTTCTATAACCTTATCGTAACAATGTATTGCATCTTCATATTTACCTAAATTATCCAAAATATTTCCTTTGTTATACCATGCTACTGCATCTCTAGGATTTTTTGAAATTGCTAAATCATACCAAGAGATAGCCTCTTCAAATTGCCCAAGATCATCAAGTGCACGTGCATTTTTAATAATGTTTGATAATTGATCTAGATTAACGTCATTGAAAAGATTTGAAAATTTTTTCTTTTTATCTATTCTTATAGTTTTTTCCAAGTGGAATATCAAAGATATTGTTTCTATTTAATTAGAACGTTTAATGGAAGTGCACTATTTATTAGTCATTTTTATCCGAATATTTAATGCAAAACAAAAGTTTGATCGCAGCAATTTTGCTGATCTCTAGTCCAATTATATTTGCACTAGTAGTGTTTCCTGATTCGTTTAGTCTGAGTTGGAACCAAGGCAGGGGTGGCTTTTTGTTTGCACTTGCGTTTATAGTGGCAGAGCTTGTTGGTCTAAAACTACATATTCCAACAAAACGTCTACTGGCAGTAATACCACTTGCAGCACTTACGATCATTTACCTAGTTGCATTAGAGTTTGGTTTACGTGAATACATTGAAGGTGGTGCCGAATTTTACAACGTACAGCTTATTTTCTCATGGACTTGGATGTGGGATTTTCTTGTAATGACTGCCTTTGTTGTTTCAACGCTTTTCATCTTTTTTGGAACAAAATGGATTAGAATCTCTCCAGCTGGACCAATTTTTCTTGGCGGAAGCGCAATAATACTATCCCTCGATGCCTTTTTCCCCTATGATACCCTAGGCCCACTACAATATGTTGTACCATATCTAGTCCAAACAAACGCTTGGATAATTACAACATTCGATCTAGGTGTTGCTACAGCTCGCGATAATTTGATGTTCTTAAAGGGTGATCATGGCCCATTTGCCTTGCAGGTTTTTTGGCCATCAGCAGGAGTTCACAGTGTAATCATCTATTCTCTTGTAATGATGGCATTTTTATTAAAAATGAATATACAGAGAAAAAGAAAGGCAGTATATTTTGTAGTTGGTATTCTTGGAACAATAGGTGTGAATATGATTAGGATTTTTTCATTATCACTGTTTGCACTCAAAATTTCTACAAATGCAGTAGAATTTGAGGAATTTCATTCTGTAGCAGGTGAAATAATGTTTCTACCTTGGTTGTTTATCTTTTTGTTGGTAGTCACTGCTATAGAAACAAAACGTCTAAAAAAACTCGAAACTAGTAAAGCAGAGGATGTTCCTAAAAGTAACTTGTGATGTTACTTTGACCTTCTATTTCAGTTAACTCGGAAACTTTTACCCCTAACCTTCTAATTAGAATAATCTGATCTTCTAGTGCTTCTTTCAAGAGTTGTTTTGCTATTTTTTTTAATTCTTCAAGGCTGAATGTAGGATTTTTAAGCATTTTTGATTTTGATTTATTTGATAGATCTGCTTGAACAAATTGTATTCCAACGGATTTGAACATTCTGTTGTTTTTAAGTACAACAGCGTGCAATTCGTTACATAGTTCTTCTAAAGTTTCTTCAAGAAAATTATATTCTTTCGAATCTGTTTTTAGAGTGACAATTTTACTAAATTGAATTCTTGGTTCTCTTTCTTTAACAGGTTCATCGTCAATACCTCTGACAGCATTGTAAATATATGTTCCAATTTTTCTTCCAAATTGTTGAGTTAAGGTAAACACATCTAGTGATTTTAGTTCTCCAATTGTATCTAATTTCATTTCAGAAAACTTTTCTTCAGTTTTTTTTCCAATTCCTGGAATAGCACGAATTTTTAATGGATCAAGAAATTTTGATATTCCTTCTGGAGTGACGACTGTCAAGCCATCTGGTTTTTTATAATCTGATGCAATTTTAGATACTAGCTTATTTGGAGACACTCCAATGGTACAAGTAAGTTTAACTTTATCTCTTATGGAATTTTTTATTTGTTGTGCCAGATGGCTGGCCTTATTAAAATCAGATTCTGTTTTCTGTGTAACATCTAGATACGCTTCATCTTTTCCAACATATTCAAAAATATCTGCGTATTCTTTAATTATACTCATAGATTTTTCTGACATGTCTGAATAATATTCAAAATCTGGTGCTAAAAATACGGCATCTGTTCTCTCTTTGAGTCTATTTTTAGCAAATCTAATTGGCAGTCCAGATTTAACCCCATATTCTCTTGCAGTATAATTTGCAGTAGCAATTGCGCCGCTATCCCCACCTCTATCTGAAAAAATACAAACAGCAACAGGTTTTGTTTTAAGTTCAGGTGATCTTACTTCCTCACATTGTGCATAAAAATAATCGAAATCAATATGAAATACCACTCTACTAACCAATAACAAATCTTCTTATGAAATACTTATTATAATATTAGGCAAGTATCACCTAAATAGCGTTTAAATTTACTTGGTTAAGTGTATCCAGTTTCACCAAAGGATAATGGAATAAAGATACAACCTGAAAAGATGGAGAAAGAAAAACTATATCATTGTATCTTTAAAAACAAAGTCCTTCTTTTCTATAAAGACGTACAAGACGTTCTAAACTGTTATGAAATTGAAGAAGAAAATTTAGTTCAAAAAATAAAGACAGCGTCAGATGATGATATTGAAAAAATCTTGGAAGACTATATTGAACAAAAAGACCTTAACATTAAATAAATCCTAAGGACTCTGTTTTACTTATAGGAATTATAATGAACGAAGAGAAGATATCAGACGCAGAAGAAATATTCTCTGAATTTCAGAAAAAAAATATAGAAGAAGGAAAGCCTTCAGAATCTGAAACTGAACCAGAACCTCAATTATCTGGTCCTCCGCCAGAACCGATACTCCCAGAACCTGAACCCAGAAAGGAACTTCCAAAAGAGTCTTTCAAAAAAGAATCTGACAATTCTGATGAAGATGATACAGAACGAATAAGAAATGTGATTTTTGTTGGAATAAAACCTATTATGACATATGTCACTGCTACCTTAACTCAACTATCAAGCCAGCCCACAGTCACCATTAAAGCGAGAGGAAAAAGAATCACTCAGGCAGTTGATGTTTCTCAAATGATTGTAAAAAGAATGGATTCTGTAGGATACAAAGTGACTGATGTTAGAATAGCTTCTGACTCATTGACTTCTCAAGATGGAAGACAACGAAATGTTTCAACAATAGAAATTGATGTTACAAAAACCTAGAATAATTAAAAGTATTATTTTTACTATCATTGGAATTTCGATTATTTTGTTAATTTTTGGCTCAGGTGAATTGAATTTTTGTGGAGTTAGACACATTGATTTGGTTAATGATATTAAAAATTTTGAATTAAACCAAGATCCAGAATTCTGTGAAAAAACTGTTGATAAAATATTAGAATTCAACGAACAATGTGAGCCATATGTTGAGATTTTAGACTGTGGTTAGCCAAAGGCATCAATTAGAAATGTGATTCCAAAATATACTAAAACACAACTTAATACTAATATCACAAATTTGAAATGTTTATTGGAAAGAATTTTGGCTAATCTTAATGACATTAGAGCTGTGGATGAAAGCCAAACATAATCCATCCATATGTGAAGCAGGAACATGATTCCAATACCCCAAAATGACCAAAAAATAAGAGATTCTGATATCAATTTAAAACCAATTGTTAGCCACCAAAAAATAAAAAATGGATTTAATCCTGTAAGGAAGATACCAGCAAAAAAAGGGCCGTGTTTTGGTTGTATAGAGTGGTCAATATTATGTTGAAAGACTCTTCTTATCTGAAGACCAGCAAACACAAAGAGGCCTATGGCGCTAATTATTGTAATGTATATTCTAAACTCTGGAATGGTTGTTAACGAAAAAGCACCAATTCCAAGTAAAATTACTAAAGGTAATTCTACTACGGTATGACCATAAGCTATTTTCAGTCCAGCCTTTGTTCCACCTTTAAGACCATAGAATATGTTAGCAGCAAATAAAGGACCTGGCAACATCACCCCTGATAATGAAATAAGGATTACAACAACAGCGAATTGAAATAACTGTTCCATCTCGCCAAATGTTTATCCATACATTAAATCTTTAAGATTTCTTGCTTCCTGTTCTGTTTCTTTAATTTCTCTTTCTGCAGTTTCAGCATCTTTTTGTAAGGATTCTATATTACATGATACTCCTGGCATAAGTTTTGCCATGGCCAAACATAAATGAACACTTGCTTTGAAGTCAGGTCCAGTATCTTTAGTACTAAACAAAATAACTACAACATCTTGTTTATTTATCATTCCTTCATTTAACAAAGTCCCTGGAATTCCTGGAATAGTTCCATGTTGTAAAACTGTAAAACCCGCTTCTCTTAGCTTTGCTTTAGCAGAATTTGTACTGCCTGCTGCAACAATTTTGTTTTCATTGACAGAAGTTTTTACTGCAACACTGCTTACTACTAGTGAACAATTATGTTTTTTTGCCCACTCTAGCATTAATCTTGCCATAGTTCTATGGAAGGATTCATGTAGTGTTAGATAAGAAGAAAAGACTGCTACTTTAAGATCTTGATTTACAAAAATTCTTGTTGGATAATTTGGAACTCCATCTTTAATTATACTAACCGGAGGAAAGTTATCTGAATCAATTACCCCTCCAAGCTCAAAATGTGATGTATGAATCAACGATTCAGTTGCTATTGCACTCGTAAAACCAATAGATGGGAATCCATCTACAAGAAATCCCCCATCAATATTAATTGGAATAATTTCTTTAATTTTGATAGTTTGGGATTCACTCATAATTCTATTGTCTATTTTTAACGCTTAATAATTTTGTTACAAATTCAAATCTTTAACTTGCTCAACAAGGCAGAGTACAAAAATGGAAGAATGGTTGTTACCTCTGCATGAATAGTAGTTTGTTTTGCAGTTTGAGTGACCTTGCCCCATGATATAGCTTCACGTACAAGAGCACCACTAAGACTTCCA
This sequence comes from Nitrosopumilaceae archaeon, assembly GCA_036556885.1. Classification (GTDB taxonomy): domain Archaea; phylum Thermoproteota; class Nitrososphaeria; order Nitrososphaerales; family Nitrosopumilaceae; genus CSP1-1. The sequence goes on along the minus strand of DATBIP010000139.1, from coordinate 7,936 downwards.
TCAAACTCTTGTGCTGTAGTGATGTAAAGAGCATAATCCAATCCTTCTCTATACTGATTCCACCATAATGTATGATGTTTTGAAATTCCACCTCCAAGCATTAACGCACCAGATTTTTTTGCCTTAAAAATTAATCCAGAGAGAATCTCAGAATCCTTAACAATATTTAGATGAAAATCTGGATGTTTTTGCGTAAAGAGCCAAACCTGACTCCCAACTGCACCATCCATAATTCCAGGAACTATTACATGAATATCATTTTTGTAAGCCCAGTAAAGAAATGAACTATCCCCCATGTGTTTGCCTATAATTTTTGAAAGTTCCGAAGTGGAAATCTCCCTTTTACCACCTTTGTATTCTTCTTCCAAAAAGGATTGCATCTTTTCTTCTATTAAAGGACCATAACTTTTCATGGGGACCAAAACATTTCCTAATCTATGGATTTGTTGCTTTGCCAGTTGTTTGTCATCTAGTGTGAATGAACCTTCATTATAATTTGAATAATATCTTGCGATATCATGATCTAGCGCCCCACACGTTGTAATTACAACATCAAATAATTTATTTTTGATCATATCTTTAATGATTCCACGCAAACCTGTTGAAACAACTGCCCCAACAAATGAAAGAAACTTCAAACATTTTTTATCGGAAATCATACTTGATAATATGTCCAAACCTTCAGCAAGGTTTCTTGATTCAAATCCTCCAGATAGTTGTAATTCATGAAATATTTTTTCAATATCAGTATCTCTTGTAATTGAAATATCTTTAACAGGCCTTCCAGGTTTTATCATAAACACACACAAAAATTCGGTTATAAAATTCTGCCTTTAAAAAACTTCAAAACATCGCTGTTGTAGGAAACTTTAAAACAAGTCCAAGGAGACAAAATTTGGATGGGCAATAAAATTAAGGTAGGCCTAGTCGGAATTGGTAACTGTTTTTCTGGTTTAATTCAAGGAATAGAGTACTACACACAGAATCCTTCTCAGGAAGTAATTGGAATCATGCACAATAAAATTGGTAATTTTTCAATTCATGATTTAGATTTTGTTGTAGGATTTGATGTGGGTGAAAATAAGATTGGAAAGACAATCAATGAGGCAATCTACGAATATCCAAACATGGTAAATTGGATAGCCAAAGACAATATGCCTAAAACCTCAGCTAAAGTTTATCAGAGTCCTATTCTAGACGGCGTAGGTATTTGGGTAGAAAATAAAGTCAATCCAATTAAAAGTAATAAAACAGATCAAGAACTTGCTGAAGAAATTAAAAAAGTCATTAAGACTACTGGGGCAGAAATTATTGTATCTTATTTACCAGTGGGATCTGAAAAAGTTACGCAATTTTGGGCACAAATGTGTTTGGATACTAACTGTGCATTCGTCAATTGCATACCTTCTTTCATAGCGTCTGATGATGAATGGGGAAAGAAATTTGCTAAAAAAAATCTCCCACTAATTGGAGATGATATTAAAGGACAGGTTGGAGCAACCATTGTACATAGAACACTTGCACGTCTATGTGATGACAGAGGAACAAAAATTGAAAAAACTTATCAAATTAATGTAGGTGGTAACACAGACTTTTTGAATATGAAAGAGCAAGAAAGATTGGTTAGTAAAAGAATTTCTAAAACTGAAAGTGTACAAAGTCAATTAAGAGTCAGACTCGAAGATGATCAAATCTATGTTGGCCCTTCAGACTTTATTCCATTTTTAGGTAACACAAAACTGATGTTCATGAGAATAGAAGGTAGACAGTGGGCAAACATACCATACAATATGGAAGTTAGACTTGAAGTTGATGACAAGGCAAACTCTGCGGGAATTGTAATCGATGCAATAAGATTAGCAAAGCTGGCCCTTGATAGAGGAATAGGTGGACCTGTAATCCCCGCTTGTGCATACTTGATGAAGCATCCTCCAAAACAAATGAGTGATCCAGAAGCAAGAACTCAACTAGAGGAATTCATAAAAGGAAATAATTAAGAAAATTTTCTACTATCTGCAAACCTAATATTTCTACTCTTTTTGTATTTACTTAAATCAAATTCCTTTGTCTTTGATTTTTCTCCTTTTAGCATTGTTACAATATTTGGGATTACAATTCCCTCATTTTCGATAAGATCAACTATCATGCTTTTTCCACCAAAACGATAATTTTCGACATTTGAGGCAAGAATTGGAATTCGATTTTCAAGAGCTCTTACTTGCACGTATAATTGCCAAGGGTAAATTCCTCTTCTCACAATCCTGCTCGGAGATAGTAGTATCTCTGCCCCTTTTTTAACAAGGGATTTTGCCACATCTGAAAACACCATATCATAGCATATAATGACGCCAAATTTGCATTTGGTTTTGAATACCTTAGTTTCTCTTCCAGGAATGATTAGTTTTTGTTCGTAATCAAAAGGATGTATCTTTTCTTGGACCCCTATAATTTCACCACTAGGGCCTATGACGGGAGAAGAAATTACAAATCTGTATTTCCTACGTTCATAAAATGCGCCAGGAACAATTGTCATAGAATAGTCTCGTGCAATGGTTTTGAAAATATCAAACTCTTCATCAAAGTCAGAAATCCTATTATTTTGTAGCCATTGTTCAGGTAGAGTTACAATGTCAGTTTCATTCCTACCAAGTGACTTAATTATTCGTGAAATATTTTTCAAGGCTTGTTGATTTGAAGAGTATGATATAGTCTGAATTATTCCTAATTTGACCATAAGTCAATTTTTACTATGAAGTAATTATAGGTGCGTGATGTAGAATTACAATAATTCTAGTTTATGGTCAATAATACTTGTTAGTATTCGATTATTCGAACGACTTTAAAAATTCTCATATTGGTCTATATAACTAAAGTCGAAATGTTTGGATTCAAATCTTTTGGATTTAAAAATACAATTGTAGATTTCCAACCAGGCCTAGTTTCAATATCTGGACCCAATGGTTCTGGTAAAAGTAACATCCTAGATGCCATAATTTTTGCGCTAGGAGAAAATCGTCCAAAAACAATGAGGGTTGACAAGCTACGTTCCCTCATACATGATATTGAAGGAGAAAAACGTGGGCCAAAAATAGCAAGAGTAAGTGTACATCTTGATAACTCTGACAGAAAAATCCCTATTGATTCAGACTCTGTTACTTTTACAAGAGAGATGGATGATAATGGAGAAAACATCTACTATATTGACAAAAAAAAGACAAACAGAGCACAAGTTATTGATATGCTTGATATGGCTAATGCCGGCTTGCACCAACTAAATGCTGTACAACAGGGAACCGTTACAAGAATTTCCGAATTTACATCAGAAGAAAAAAGACAATCAATTGAGGATCTCATCGGTCTTTCCTATTTTGATGAAAAAAAGAGTGAGGCAGTAAAGCAACTAGATGAAGCTGATCGCAGATTAGAGATAGCACTAGCAAAAATGGGTGAAATCAAAAAAAGAATTGATGAGTTGGAGGAGGAAAGAAACCAGCAACTTCGGAATGATTTACTTACCAGAGAGATAAACCGATTTAACGCAATTGAATCAGCAAATAAACTAAAAACTATCAAAACCTCAAAACTATCAAAGGAACGAAACCTCCACGCCTTAATATCCGAAATCAAAAAGTTTGAGGAGGAACGAACTATCATAAGAAAAGAATCTCACGAAATAGAATCACAGAAAAAACAATTCATGGAAGAAGTTAATGCATACAATGAGGCTAAAGCCACTATTGATTTAGAACTTTCAAATTCTATTCAAAAATCAGAACATGAAAAAAGTGAAATTAGTGCCTCAAAGAAAAGATTTGATCACATTGAGTCAAGACTCCCAGAAATTAAATCAAGCCTTGAAATGTTACAAGAAGAAAGAGGTTCACTTGAATCTAACATCAATCAAATGCGTGCTTCTATTCAACAAATTAATGATGAAAGACGAAGAATCAACGAAGAAGTAAAAGCAATTGATTATGAGTTAAGTAAAGTAAGAAAAGAACAATCAGAAATCTCAATAAAAAAACTAGAAACAGATAGCAAAATAAATAGTCTTAACAACAAGCTTAATGCAGCAAAATTAGCATTATCAAAACTTGAATCTGAAAAAATTGACATCGAAAATAAAATCAATCTTAATACTACAAAGATCAACGATCTTAATGAGCAATCAAATGATCTTGAACATTTTAAACAAAAACTCGATTCAGTGAGAGTTAATCATAGAGCTACAATTGATGAATTAAAATCTAGAATACAAAAGCTAAATCAAAATCGTGAAAAAATTCAAAAAGATATTGAGGATGTAAATATTATTTTAGAAAAGGCTACACAAAGTACTGCTAACTACGAAACAAAGATTAAAGTAATCAAAAATGTCATGCATGAAGATTATTCTATTTCACAATTAAAAGCTGATACTGATACACTTGGGATTCAAGGTTTAGTCTATGAAATACTATCATGGGATAAAGAATACGAACGTGCAGCACTTGCTGTAAGTTCAGATATGATTAAAGCGATTGTTGTAAAAGATTTTACCACTCTTCTCAATCTCGCAGATTTTGTTCGTTATAAAAAATTACCAAAATTAAAAATTATTCCTCTTGATGCTATCCCCAAATTATCAATTTCTGCTCCAAAAGATGATAAAATTATTGGCATGTTATCTGATTTCATTAAATGCGAAAGTAAATTTTCTACACTCAAAACGCTCCTATTTGGAAATGTAGTATTAGTAAAGTCAAGAGAGGATGCTCTAAGGATCTCAAAAACTGGCTACAAAACAGTCACTTTGGATGGTGAATTTTTTGAACCTAAGGAGGGTTCTGTTATAGTCGATTTTAACTCAAAAATTTCTAAACTCACTAAAATAATCACCATGAGTGCATCTGTTGATGGGTTAAATCGTTCAATAGATTTACTTCGTAAATTTATCCAAAGCAAGAAGCACAAACTAAAACGTATCGAATCCACTTTAAAGAATTACACTGATAGACTTTCAATCTCTGATACAGGTCTGGCTACTACCTCAAATAATTATTCAGATCTCAAGATAAAATTAATTTCTGTATCTAGAATGACAGGGCATCTATCCTCAAGAAACTTGCAATTGGATCGTAGAAGAGAACATTTGATTACTGAAATCTCAAAACAAGAATCATACGTCGCATCCTTAGAAGAACGAATAAAAATTGTCTCCGAAAATTATTCTGATCCTAGACAAACTAGAATAGCACATGAATTATCTAGATTAAATGAGAAAAAATCTGAGATCACAACACAGCAAACAAATATCATAAATGATCTAAAAGAAAAAGAATCCGAACTTGCTAAATTTACTGCGCAGGAAACAGCTGAAAAAGTTAAATCCAAAAACCTTCACGAAGAGCAGGCTTCAATTAATCAGGAAAAACGTGATTTAGAAATCAAGTTACGCATATTAGAAAAAGAGTATACGATGACAAATGAAAATCTTGTTAAACTAAGAGAAAAAGAACAACAGCTCATCTCAACTTCTGGTAAATCAGTTTCACAAGTAAACGAGTTTGATTTAAAACTGCACACTCTTCGTGATAAAGAACATTTCCTAAATAAAGAGATAAGTTTTCGTGAAAGACAATCAGATGTACTTAACCGTGATCTAAAAGATCTTGGAGAAAACGAATTTCAAATTCAAAAACTCATATCACATTATGGATATTCAGACTCAATTGAAACCTTTGAAGTTGAACCCATTCTTAAGGCACTTATTGCAGAGCAACGAATACTTTCAGAATCTATAAACCGAAAAGCAGCAGAGCAATACATAGATCTTGCAACAGGTTACCGCTCGATGTCTACTAGGAAAAATGAACTTGAAGAAGAACGAAACAGTATAGTCAAATTCATTGAAGAAATAGAAAAGGACAAACGTCAGACATTCCTGGACGCCTTTGATATAGTGGATAAGGAAATTCGTGCTATATTTTCCAAGATGACAGGAGGAAACGCTTGGCTTGAGCTCGAAAACGAGGACGATATATTCTCGACTGGAATTACATACATGATCCAATTTCCAAACAAGCCAAAAAGAACATCTACCTCAATTAGTGGTGGCGAAAAAACTTTAGCTGCAGTAGTGTTTGTGCTTGCTTTGCAGAAGCTAAAACCTTCGCCATTTTACCTATTTGATGAAGTAGACGCACATTTGGATGCACCGAACTCAGAAAAACTCTCAAAAATTATTGAAGAAAGATCTAAAGGTAGTCAATTCTTAATGGTCTCTCTCAAAGATTCTGTAGTTGAGAAAGCTCAGCTAATTTACGGCGTATACCCAAAAAATGGAGTATCGCATATTGTTACCTATAAAGACAAACGATTACCTTCAATAGTTTCATAATTAGTGTTAAATACAAAATTTGCAACTGATGTTAGTGCTAACCACTATCCTCGCTTGTTGGGGGAAAACAAGACAAGCTTGAGTTGATTAAGGTTAGCGTTTTCCCCATTTCAATCTATTTTAACAAAACATGCAACCTCTCTTCCCACCTCAGTGCTCTCTAAAGGAGGTTCATCCTTGCATTTTTCTATTGCATAAGGACATCTTGCACGAAATCTACATCCTTCATACACATCAATATCAAGGGGTTCATTGATGCGAATCTTTTTTTCTCTATGAAGATTATCAGGTTCTGGCTCAGATAACGCATCAATGAGGGCTTGAGTGTAAGGATGTTTTGGATGTAACAACACCTGTTCTATTGAACCCATCTCTACTATTTTTCCTAAATACAAAATTGCAATTCTTTGACCAAAATGTCTTGCTGTTGCTAAATCATGAGTAATGTAAATGAATGATATATTGTATTTTTTTTGAAGCTCTTCCATTAATTCTAACATCTCTGCACGAATTGACACATCTAACATTGACACTGGCTCATCTGCAATAATCACTTTGGGTTTTAACACAAGAGCTCTTGCTAAAACAACTCTTTGTCTTTGACCTCCAGATAACATATGAGGATATTTCTTAGCAATATCTTCTGGAGGTTCTAATCTTACTTCTCGTAATGCATCCATAACTCTTGCATGTCTCTCCTCACTGTTGCCAATTTTATGAATCTCAAGCGGTTCTGAAATAATATCAAAAATCTTCATTCGTGGATTGATGGAATCGTACGGATCTTGATGAACCATTTGGCATGCCATTCTGATTTTTTTAAGATTCTTTGAATCATTTCCAATATGTTGCCCCTCAAAAATTATTTTACCCGAGTCTGCTTCAACTGCATTAAAAATTAGCTTTGCAATAGTTGATTTTCCAGATCCTGATTCTCCTGCAAGAACAAACACTTCTCCCTCACCAAGTGAAAAAGATACATCATCTACTGCTTTTACCAGAGAAGTTTTTGAGCTAAAAAAGTATTTTTTTATAAAATATTTTCTAAGATTTTCAACCCTAAGAATTTCTCTCATAAATTTGGAATAAACCATTTATATATAAAAAAGGGTCGCAATTCATTGTATACAAATATTTTCTAAAAATGATTTTATTTCTATGATTTTATATTAACTACTAATATCCTCTAGCAAAAATTGGCGTTATCGTACTTTCATTTCCACAATAAACACACTTTGTTTGAACATTTTTACTATCAAAAGGAATCACTCTGATATCTGCTCCTGTCTCTTCCTTAATTTTTTCTTCACATCTTTCCTGTCCACACCATGGAGAATATAAGAAACCCCCTTTTTCTATTTCCTTTTTAAATTTTTCATAATCATCAACTATTACACTTCGCTCTTGAAGCATTTTTTTTGCAACATCAAACATTTCTTTTTGAATATTTTCTAATACTAATGGAATATCTTCACTAATTTTTTCTATAGCAAGATCATTTTTTTCATGGTTGTATCTTGTAGCAATTACAATCTTCTTTTTTGCCAAATCTTTAGG
>DATBIP010000138.1:0-3301 GCA_036556885.1 Nitrosopumilaceae archaeon | reverse complement strand
CAAGGTCTGTTACAAAGTTTGCGTGTGGAAGATGAAATGGATTGATCTTGTCAATAAAGCTGAAAAGCCCTTCGTTCATAGAATCTGTCAAGCCATTTTGGGCTTGAGCCTGGAGAAAAAAATTATCCACCTTTTTCTAATACATGATTTCATTTAAAAACAGTTTTATTTTATTAGAAATTCTTCTGGCAATCCATATACTAGAATCAGTTGTATAATATCAGATGAAAGAGACATGTCCTCTTCACCGAGATGTTGAACTAATTCATACTAATCTGCCAAATGGAGAAACCAAAGACTACTGCCCAAAATGTGAAGAGATATTTGGAGAAAAGATATGATTCGTCTTTTCTGTAAGCATTATGTGTGTTTTGGAACCTTTAGAGATAAGGAAGAATTGACTAAAGTATCAGATTAACCGTTTATGATACAGTATTCGCATTCACAGCTTGGTTTTTGGTTGTTTTTTGCAAGACATTTTTTGTGTTGACCTGCCTGGCATTGGACGCAAACCTGGTCTAGATTTTCTACCGATGAGTATTTTTTAGATTGATCAAAACCAAAACCGCCATCCTTTGGGCCTACCATGGAATAGTTAGCATCTAACAAGTATTTTAAATCCATATAATTTTAGTAGCGCGGATACTTGTTATAACTAGTTTATAACGCATAGTTGGAATCGATGCTTATTTGGTTAGGGCTAATAATATGATTCATGAACATAGCACCACTTCCACGCAAAATTTGGCAATGCCACCATCACAGGATGCCCAGTTTTTTTAAAATGGTTAGTTGCATGTGTTCCTACAGAAGAATCACAACAACCTACATGACCACACGTAAGACATAACCGAAGTGCAACCCAAGGAGTCTTTTCCTTTTCACATTCTTCGCACCCCAGAGTCTTAGGTGCAGTGTCTTCCTTGATTCCCACAAAATGTTCACATGACTTTTTCATATCTTGTCCACTGCAAACAAGGCCAGAGCAAAAAAATTATTCTTATCAGTCCAGATTTGTTCTAGTTTGAATCGTGATTTTTTTGCTATTTTTTTGATTTGTGAAATGGAATACTTGTAGGAGTATTCTGTATGGATTAATTCATCTTGTTTTAATTTTAATGTGAGATCAAGCTCAGAGATAGTTACTTGCTGTTGTGTCTTTGATCTTAGATACATCTCAATTCTTTTTTGTTTTTTGTTGTAAATGGCAACATGCTCAAATTTGTCATGGACAAAATCTGCCCCAAGTTCGCGATTAATGCGGGAAAGAAGATTTAGGTTGAATTTTGCAGTAACACCGCTTGAATCATTGTAAGCACTTTCTAGTATCGTTGCATCTTTTACTAAATCAAGACCAAGCAAAAACAGGTCGCCTTTTCTCATAGATGAGTGGATCTTCTTTAGAAATTCAGTTGCATTTTTTGGATCAAAGTTTCCAAGACTGGAACCTAAGAATGCAACAAGTTTTGCAGTGTGATCCAGATTTCTGATGAACTCTAGTCCTGTTTCATACTGATCAATTATTCCAGTTATCTTCAAGTTATCATATTTGTTATGAAGATGAATCGAGCTGTCTTTGAGTATATTTGAGATATCGATTGGATAGTATTCTAGCTCGTTTTGTTTTGTTGTCAAAACATCGATTAGTTTTTTTGTTTTAATTGAAGAGCCACTGCCCAATTCAACTAGCGCATACTGGTCAACAAGATAGTTTGGCAGCTCTGATTTTATTGTACTTAATAGATCGATTTCTGTTCTTGTAATATAGTATTCAGGCAGGATGCAGATCTTTTCAAATAGATTTGAGCCTATTGCATCGTAGAAAAACTTGGGATGGATGAACCTCTTTTTTTGAGTAAGACTAGATGAAATCTCTTTTGCAATGTTTGATGCAATCTCATTTTTTGGTTTAAAGTAACAAAACCGTGGAGTTACAGAAATTTTTTCATATTGTTGTGATTCAAGTTTTTGTTTTGTGTTTTTGATCATAAATCCTCCACGCATCTGAATCCTGCAAACATCCACCTTTCATCAAGCTTGAAAAAGTTCCTATAGCTGCTTCGTACAGAATATTTTGGAGTAGCAAACGAGGAACCGCGAAGAACCTTTTGGTTTGCAAACCATTTGTCATTGTATTCAGCAAAGCCAGATTTGAATCCTGGATATCCAACAAAATCAGAAGACGTCCATTCCCACACGTCTCCCATCATATGGTGTATTCCATAATGACTTTGCCCTAATGGGTAAGCGCCAATTTCGGAAGGATGCCACAGATATGATTCTAAGAGATTTGCATGATCTTCTGTTGGTGATTCGTTTCCCCATGGATAGATTGTTTTTTTCTGTTTGTCTTGGTTCCAACAAGCAGCCTTTTCCCATTCTGCTTCTGTTGGCAGTCTTTTGTTTGCCCACCTGCAGTATGCATCTGCCTCGTAGTAGCTGACATTACAGACTGGCTCGTTTGGATTTAGCTTTTGTTTTCCTCTAAAGTCATGTCGTATCCAGTTTCCATCCTCTTTTTCCCAGTACAATGGAGATGCCCAGCCATTATTTTTAACAACATCCCAACCGTCTGCAAGCCAGAATGTGTAATCCTGGTATCCTCCATCCTCTACAAATTTGAGATACTCTGCATTTGTTACTGGAAATTTGTCAATTGAATATGGATTAAGATATACCATGTGTTCAGGACTTTCTATATCGTAGCTAAAGTCAGAACCATTGTATCCCATTTGGTACAGACCACCAGAAATCTTGACTGATTTTTTTTCTGCTAGAGCTAGTTTTGATTTATGGTTTTGTTTTAGTGGCCTGTAAGCGCTTGCAAGAAGATGCTGTAGATCATAAACTAGGAGTTCCTGATGTTGGCATTCATGGTTAAATGCCAGCTTGAAAAGATAGATTTCGTTTTTGTCAATTTGCGAATTTGTAAGAAAACTTTCGACTCTGTGGTTTATCTCGTTAAAATATTGTAATGTCTCATCAACCGTTGGCCTTGATATAACACCACGTTTTGCTTTTTCGTGTGGTTCTCCAAATGCCTGATAGTAAGAATTTAGAACCTTTGAAAACTCTTGCGAATAAAATGTGTAATTTGAATTAATCTTATTCATAATAACCTCATAGAACCAGCTAACATGACCCAGATGCCATTTTGGTGGGCTCATAAAAACTGCAGTCTGCACAACAAAATCGTCTTTTTCAAGTGTTTGAACAAGGTCAAGTGTTTGAGTTCTTATTTTTTTAAATTGCTCTAGCTGTTGGGAGATTTCTGAAAAATTTTCCTGTTTTGAAGTCATAC
>DATBIP010000137.1:0-2113 GCA_036556885.1 Nitrosopumilaceae archaeon | reverse complement strand
ATGTTTATCAAAGTCAAAGATGGAAAAATTTTTACGCAGTCTATTCCAGAGTAATGCTAACGAATATGTTTTTCATATAACTCTACAACAATTTCTTGTCGTTCAGATTGAATAGAACCAGGTCTTTCTTTTCTTACTTTTTCGATAGCATTTTTAGCAGAATATTTTTGATATTTAATTAAGTAACATGCAAGAATGGTGCCAGTTCTACCAATACCAGCTGCACAATGAACCATTACAGGTTCATTGTTGTTAATTCTCTCATGGATAAAATCTACTGCATCATCAATTTGTTCAATATCAGGTGCACTAAGATCTTCTGTTGGTACATGAAGATATTTTGTATCTTTAACCCAAGATTCGGGTAATGCATTTTCTGTCATGGTTACAATAGATTTAACGCCTTGATTGAGAATCCAATTTATTTCATTAATAGTTGTAGGCATTCCACTACCTGCCAACTGATTATTAATCAGCCAGGAAAAGTTTGTAGGTTTTTTTGTTACTCTACCATGTATTTTACGCCAAAAATTTCCGGGCTTACTCACTATTGAAGAAATGGTTTATCCATATATTTACACAACTAATAACACAGAAACTTTTTAGAATTATAATAAAAAAAGAAATTAAAAAAGAGGGTGAACTTTTAATCGATAAGTTCAGTCCAACCTTTTACGAAGACTGAATTCTTGTAGAGTGGAACTGGTTGTCCTACGGTAAAGTCCATTGGTCTCATCCAGAAGATTGCCTTTGTTGGGCAAACTCCAATACATGCACCGTCAGAGATGCATCTTTCAGGATAGAAAACAAATGCCTTACCTCTCTTCCAGCCTTCGACTGGTTTTACTCTAAGAACATCTGGTCCCAATGTTGTACAAATTTCAACGCATAGAGCGCATCCGATGCACATTTGTTCGCTGATGTCAGGAAGTATTGCTACTGGCATTATGATGGATTCTAGCTTTTTGGTCTTAATATAACTTGCCCAAAATACTGAGATTATAACGGCGTTAGAAAATGCATAACAGTGTTTGTAATTTAGATCGCAGATTAGTCATTCTATAATTTTAGAATCAAAAATAATTATTTAGAATAATTCTGATTGAATGGGAATTTTAAATGATTTCTTTGGATGATCTTTTTCGTCAAGGATATTAGCAATAATTTTTGAATCTAAATGATCTAGATGAATTTTATTCATATGATTTGTTTCTAATACATGCCTTCCAGTAATAGATAATACCCATCCTTCGTCCATCCTTTTTCTTGACATATTACAAAGTAAGATATTTGATTTTGACATATTTCCAACACATAAAAGAAGCATAATGAAATTATTTATCAATCTTCCAGCGTCTTTTTGTTCAGGATATAGATTGAAGAATCCATTTAATGAGTCTATTATTACTATTGATTTTTGTTCAGAGATATGCAATAAGATGGTTTTGAGGGTTTGGATCCATTCATTTCTTGTGGGTCGATATAATGTGAGTCCTGGTGGTAAAGAAATTATGTTAGAAACAACATATCCGCTGTACAACAGATCAAAATCTAGATAAATAATTGGGGTATTTGTCTTTAAAATTAATTTATTTAGAAAATATGTTTTTAAAAAAGGATCTGAGTATATGATAGAGTTCAGTGGAATTAATTCCATAATTTTCATTAGCTCAGATAGGTTTTCATTATATTCTTGATGAGGATTTTTATCCAACACAAAATGAGTCATTATCGTATATAATAATGAATTTGGATTCAGCTAATTTTTCAGAAGATTTGCCTCAAGATGGAAAAATCTATTTGAATAATGCCTCAGTCTCAATAATGCCTTTTTCAAGTATTAATGCAATGAAGAATTTTTTAATTAGTTACTGTGCTAAGGGGCCAGATTCTTTAGACTCGGATATTTTTTTGAAAGAGACTCTCATTAGAATCAGGAAGTCTATTGCTAATTTGATACATTGTAAACCTGAAGAGATCGTTTTTACGCAGAGTACTACTGACGGAATAAACATTGTTGCAAACGGTCTTTCAATTAACTCAGACTCTAACGTGATTATTAGGGGAATGGAACATGAACATCATGCTAATTATTATCCATGGTTAAATTTAT
>DATBIP010000136.1:0-3144 GCA_036556885.1 Nitrosopumilaceae archaeon | reverse complement strand
GTTTAACCTTGCAAGAGGTAGTTGTATTTCATATCCTCGTTCTTTTTTTCTGATATAAGATGATATTATTTTTTTGTGCTTTTTCTATATTTTGCCCATACGATCATTTCGACTTCTCTCCTATGTTCTGGGCAATATAGCTCAAGTTTCCTACAAGCAGCACAATTGAGGTATTTTCTATAATCAATTGATTCTATATCAAATTCTAGGTGTTCGATTCCATCCCACCATTTTTCGGTCATAATTTAGCTGAAAAACGGTCCTTAATAGATCATTCTACTAATTTCTACCTAATTATAGCAAGCAATCGGTTCAGATGGAGATTATATTTTTACAATTTACGCATCTAACCTTGACCTCACTGCTAGCCAAGCGTTCAAACTTCTTAGAGCCACATTTTGGGCATATTGGGCAAGCCCTTAAGCGCTTCAACTAATACTCCTGTGGTTTTGTTTCAGTCTTTGAAATCGTTTTGATTCGTCTTATACCATTTATTTTTTTAATAATTTTTGAGACAGAGACAGGTACAAATTTTTCCCATTCCTCATCGTTTGCTATCATTTTACGTATCCTTGTTGCATTGAATTTTTCCCTATCAAGAAACTTTGGAGAAACCACTTCATATCCTGAATCTGCTAGCAACATTACCACGTAATCATTGCCACTGTATACTTTATCAAAATGAGGTAAAGCAGATTTCAAATAAGCCGCCCATAATGCTACGTTAAATTGATTCTCAATTGAAATGATGTAGCATTTACTCATATCGATATTATTTTCTTTTAGAGTTTGATGAATCATTTCTATTCTTTCACCTGATGTGAATGGATCTTTTTCAATGTAGTTGAACTGAGAACCAGTAAGTGCAATAATTACTTCATCACATTCGGTTAGAATCTGTTTAACTAATTCCAGATGACCAAGATGAAATGGTTGAAATCGCCCCATCATTAAACCGCGCATATCTTTAGATGCCTTTTGGTTTAGTTAAATGTGTAAGTTTTTTAAGCGTTAATAATCGTGTATTTCAATATTGAATTGCTATCAACCGGGCTGTGATCACATTTCATGATAAATCCGTGCAAGTCTTGTAGTAGTTTTGATTTTCCCGTTTTTTCATCTTGAAAGCTAAAATTAAACACGTCTTGGTTTATTACACCACACAAAGGTTTTTTTGATGCTTCACGGTCAATTTTTTGTTCTATAGAGATTGCAATGACAGAATCTTCTTGGACTCGAGAGTCCTCGATAAAGTAAATGTTCCTAGTTTGATGCGGACACCAGCCGCTGAGAAATGCCTCTACCATGTTTCTTTCACTACAATCAATGTCTGTTACAGGATAAAGCTCTGTATGGAAAATTTTTTCTGGATTTTCAAGAGAATTTATCCTTGTCTTTAGATCTTCTACCTCATCTTTGAGCTGAACTATTACTGCTGCTGAATTCATTTGGTTTGGGGTTAGTTCATTGAAAATATCAGAAATAAAACCATATTTGAATTCCTGAAAAAATCCATAAAGCATTCCCAAAGGATTTGAAGAATTACTTTCAACCTCATCAGCAAATGCCATAGTTACTGATGTAATTACTCCCAATGCCAATACAACAATCATGATATACATGACTCTTGATTTATGCCCCATTAAGGAACAAAGAGCATTATTTTACTAAAGGAGGGAGGAAAATTGCCTTGTAAAATGGTTCCAAAATGGAAACAAACCTTACAGAATCTTCCCACTTCCTAGGATTCTGACAGTTTGAGATTCTGGTTTTAAAATTACACATATTTCGTTTTTATCGCAGACAACTGGTTTTTCAAGTTGAAGCTTAAAGGGATTAATTGATTTAAATTTTGCAGCTTTGATTTGCATTCCAACACTTACAAGACACATCTGATTTTCTGCTATAGGACCTTTATAGAAAGGATTTTGAGTAAAGCTTAGCTCTAATTCCGATTGAGTATTTTGTGAGGTATCTTCACATAGGTAATCTCCTCGATTAATGTCATCAACAGTAGCACCTTTTATTGACAGGCCTACTCTTGCAGGAGATATTGCCTCTTCTACTGGATCATCATGCATCTGAATTGATTTTATCATAACTTCTGCACCATTAGGAAATAATTTTAGATTATCATATTGCTTTACCTTTCCTTGAACCACTTTGCCTAGAACCACTGTACCAACTCCTTTTACATCAAAGCAATGATCAATTACAATTTTGGTTTTGCCTTCTTTTGATAAAGGCTGTAGTTTGTTAATTTCTTGTTTAATATCAGAAGAACTAACATGCTTGTATTGTTCTAAAACTGTACCTTTTATCATCGCATTTAGTCTGTTCTCGTCAACTTCATAGGTATGACAGAGGATACCATCTTTTCTATGTAATATATCAAGGGCAATTATTTGCTCGCCAGTAAACTTGTCTAATGAACCAACATAAAAGATGACATATTCTGCCAAGTTAATTGATTGAAATAAGGGTTGTATTTTATCTGGAAACCCGTTTGGAACAACCCAACTTCTAATGATATCAGATTCTTTTTTATCAAATAATGTCAAATCAGTAGAAGTGCCCTTCTTACCAAAATCATTTGCGATTGATTGCTCTCCCAATACTACAAAATTAACTGAACCTACCATATTTTTTAGATAAAAATTGATTTCATTTTAAGCGTTGGTTTTATTCAAATAGTTATGGAAATGATTTTAACATATGTACATAGCTTGCAAATCTATGATTTTTTGGGTTTACATGAATTTGTTTAAATTTTAAAGTTGGATTATTTGCCATACCGGTGTAGCCTATAGGATTTTTTATCCAGCCAACCTCATGGGATTCCTTTAAAACTTCATCATTTGGTGAATAGTAGTTTTTTACTCTACCTCGAACAATTTTTTGAAGGAGTTTATCATAATTTTTGGAACTTATGAGATCACCAGATATCGATGAGCCAAAAAAATGAACGCTTTCAATAATATTGTGATTTCCAGCATTACTGGATAGTTTCTTTATCGTACTCATTATGACTTCCGTTCCTAGAGAATGGCCCATCAATCTGATCCTAGTTTTGGGGCTTTTTTTCTTAAAATCTGTTATGAATTTTGATAGGTTATCTCCATTTTGTTTTGCTATTTTCTGACC
>DATBIP010000135.1:0-4489 GCA_036556885.1 Nitrosopumilaceae archaeon | reverse complement strand
GAGAAATAATGGAGATTATTCAAGCATGACTGATCTGAGAAACTATCTTGGATTATTGAAGAATATTAACAATCTAAAAATCGTAAAAAGAGAGGTATCTCCAAAATATGAAATTGCAGCACTTACGGC
This sequence comes from Nitrosopumilaceae archaeon, assembly GCA_036556885.1. Taxonomy (GTDB): domain Archaea; phylum Thermoproteota; class Nitrososphaeria; order Nitrososphaerales; family Nitrosopumilaceae; genus CSP1-1. Next base: position 4,360 of record DATBIP010000135.1, on the reverse strand, counting down.
TAAAGTAGATGGGTCCTATGCCTTGTTATTTGAGAAAATTAAAGGAACAAAATTCAAACTAGTCTCAAATCTCATTGGGACAAGAGAAAGATTTACTTTGGCTGTTGGAGGTAAAGATTTCAACATTCATGAAAAAGTAATTCAGGCAATAGAGCATCCCAAAAAACCTAAGAAAATTTCAAAAGGTCAATTTATGGAAAATCAATCCTCGGACATCTCAATTTTACCTATAGTCAAACATTTCGAAAAAGAACCAGGTCCTTTTATCACCTCATCAATAATTTACGCTAAAAATCCTGAACAAGGAACCCAGAACTCTTCCTTTCACAGATTAATGCCTCTAGACAAAAAACACTTTTCTGTTAGAATGGTTGAAGGAAGAGATCTTCATCGAGCTTTTATCCATTCAAAAAACCAAAATAAAGATCTCAAAGTTGCAATAACCATAGGAGTCCATCCTGCCATTTCTATTGCAGGCGCATATCAGGCAGATTGGGGCAAAGACGAACTTGATATTGCCAATTCCATTTTAGACGGAAAGCTGCGGTTAGCAGAATGTCCTTATTCTGGTATGTTTGTTCCATCAGGAGCTGAAATTGTTATGGAAGGCAGAATCTTACATAACAAAACACACAAAGAATGGATGGTTGAGATGCTTCGAACATATGATTTTGCTAGGTTTCAACCAGTCTTTGAATTGGAGTCGCTATACTATCGAAATAATCCAATTTTTCATGACGTGCTGTCAGGTTATTCAGAGCATCGTATGTTAATGGGGATGCCCATAGAAGCTAAATTGAATCGAAATTTGAAGAAAGCTTTTCCTCAAACAAAACAAGTTTCAATGACTAATGGAGGATGCAATTGGCTTCATGCAGTTGTCCAGATTAAAAAAAGAAAAGACAGTGATACTAAATCCATTATCAAAAAAACATTTGCTACCCATCGCTCATTAAAAATGGTCACCATAGTAGATGATGACATTGATCCTAATGATGCAGCATCCATCGAATATGCTATGGCTACAAGATTTCAAGCTGATCGTGATTTACTAATATTAAAAAACGTTAGAGGCTCTAGTCTTGATCCTTCAAGTGATCAAAAAAAGCTCAAAACCGCAAAGCTAGGAATAGATGCAACTAAAAAACTTTCAAAAAGAAAGGAAGGATTCGAAATCGCAAAAATCCCAACGCAAGAGAAAATCTTTCTAAAAGATTATCTTTAAGAATTGCTAACTACTGTTTTCTATTCCACCATATGTAACATGACATATAGTAGGTGATTCACATTTTCCATGAAGACCAAGGGTACATTTTTCACATTTATAGTTACAATTCATTTTTCAATAATTATATAATTTGTATACTATAAATTAAAAATTAGGGTTCTTGATAATATTCATCAATTCTAGAATTATTTTGGCCACATATTTTTCCAAGTTTCTGCAAACTTGGTCATCATTTCGCCATAAGACTTGAATGATCCCATTCCAGATTGAGTCAGTGCCTTTTGCCAATTTTCACCAAATTGTTTGAATGCATTTGAGGTATACTCATTCATGGCTTTTTCCCAATTTTCACCAAATTGTTTGAATGCATCTATTCCAGATTGAGTCAGTGCCTTCTGCCAATTTTCACCAAATTGTTTCATGGTTTCTTTACTTGATTCGTTTGCAGCTTTCTCCATAACTTCGATATACTTTTTTTGCATTTCCATGGTTGATTTTTGAAATGATTCAAAAACCTCTCTCCACTTTTCTAAAACTTTAGAGTAATCTTGCCAAAGCGCGTCCCATTCATTTTTAGATTTGCTATCATCTGACATGCATAGATTTTTGTTGATACCCCTCATAAAGTGTTCTTTTATTCTCAAATACATTTAATTTGAAACATTTATAGCTGAGCAGTTTTTCAAAATATTATGAACAAGTCTTCAAAGGAACAACTTGATCCAGATAGATTAGTTCTATCAAAAAAAGAAATCTTGGAATTTTGTGATAAAGTTCTTGATAAATGGAAAAAAGATCCCAAAAATAATACTAGAAACATTGTGGCAATGACTGCTGTTAGAACTAGTGTTTTTTGGACAGATGAGGAATCTCTAAAAGCCATCTGGGGAGAAATCATGAATTGGACATTTGAGTTAATGTACAAAAATGCTATAGCTCAGGCAAAAGAAGAAAAGGCAGAATGGTCCCCTGTTTTAGACAAAATAGCGAATACTAAGAATTCTACTCAATTTGAAACTGGAGTCTGGTATTAACCATTCCTTTGAGTTCTTTTTTCTCAATTCCGATCTGTTGAAACAAAATTACAAACAAGTTGTTAATATATTAAAATCAAAGTAAATGTAATGACTAAACCTTTATCAAAATTAGAAATTAAAGATGCGTGTTCTGCAGAAATCATAAACGATTTACAACATACATCTCTCACAGAGTTTGACCTTGCTAAACAAAATATCTCAAATTTACAAAAAGATGCATTTGAAACGGCTGAGTGTTTAGCCTCGATAAACAATACAATTAAAGAACATTTAGCAAGAATGGAAAAAATCAAAAAATTAGATTTTAATTTTTAAAATTATTCTAATTAATAGAATAACCTAGAACCCAGTTATAAATTACCTTTACTTGCTCGGCTACAATTGTATTAAGATTGTTTACTTGCGTTTCTAAAGCAGAAATGAGATTTTCTAATTCAAAAATTCTATCATCAAGCTCATCATTTTTTTCTTTTAGGAGTATATTTTCTTCCCTAAGCATTTGGTTTTCTTTTTCCAAATCATATTTTTCATCTGTTTTATCAACATTAGTAATTGGAGTTATCTCAGGAACTTCAATTATGGGTGTTGTTGTTATACCTTTGAGTTGTGTTCCAAATATCTCAACTAGTTCAACATCAGACACTAAATTAAATTTGATAGTTCGAAGCTTTGAGTTTGTAATAATTTCGTCATAATAGATAAGTTCACCATCACCAATTATTGTAAATTCAATATCTTGTTCCATTTTTGTTGAATCAAAAAATTCTCTCTCAAAGGTAATCTCTACTGTTGCTGGAATCTCAGTTACTTCAACATCAAGAATTACCTCTATGTCATTAAAATCAAGTTCAAAATCGTTAATCTCAACTCCCGTTGTGGAATAATCAAATGGAGTGCTAATCTTTGCTTCAGAAAAACCTACTAAAGTTCCCCCTAGTAAAATTATAGCAAGTATTGATAAACTCTTATGAATCATCAGGTCTAAAATTTAGAATTTTACTATTCAGCAACTTAGTTGTGACTTTTTGACCTATAGCATCGCAGATGTAGATTTTGATACGATTTTGACACTAAACATAACTAGTTTTTAATTTCATAAAATAATAAGAAATAAAATCTAAAATTTTCCTATTAAATTTGGAATTATAAAATATTCAAAAAACAGTCACGATTTCAATTTTTTAATAGTACTAGCAGAAATTCTGCGTAACGTACACTTTGTTATCTGGTGAAATTTCTACGCCAATACCTTCTCTATCAAAAATATCTGTAAGTATATTTTCTCGATGTCCTGGCGAATTCATCCATCCATCAACAGTAATTTTAGCAATTTCCTCTTCCGAACTCCAATCATATGAAGTAATTACACCATTTAATGAATAATACGAACTAAAAAGATAACCTTGGAAAATATTTTCAGCTAAACCTGAATACATTTGTAAACCAACAATTTTTTGACAAACATATCCAACATGTTCTGCTCTATCTGTCGGAGTAAAACCTTCTGGAGTTTCATGAGCAAAATATTCTCTAGCTGCCATATCTTGACTATGCCCACGGGCAATCTGTGTAATTTCTGAATCAAACACCAACTGTGAAAGACCATAGTTTTTACGTTCTTGATTTGTAAGCTGATGAACCAGATATTCAATTTTCTGAGAATCAAACTGTGGTTTATCTTCATCTAATTGAGAAGGATTGATATTTTTCTGAGCATACTTTATTACATTGTCGAGTTTTTTGGTATTCTCTTCTGCTGCCTTTTCAACCGAAGTATTTACTCTATCAAAACTTTCATTGATTGATGTTTTCCCTTGTGTTAGATCAAGTATCTCATTCTTAACTTTCTCAAGACTTTGAACAAACATGTTACCCCCTTGAGGAGAAATTTCAATTATTCCCAAACCAAATGCAGCGCCTATTAGAAAAATTGGAATTAATCCAAATGCTATACTTGCATTCAAGGAATTCATAATCAGATGTAAATAGATAAGATTTCCGTAGAACAAAACACTATGATCATATTTTATTAATGAGGGGAGGCCGGCACCTCCCCTCACATGGTACAATTACTCCCTGGTTGATATGGGAATAG
>DATBIP010000134.1:0-2227 GCA_036556885.1 Nitrosopumilaceae archaeon | reverse complement strand
TTCACATTGGTCTGCACGTTGGAGGACTGGTTCTTGCAGTCTTTATCTCATTGATTGCAACCATTGCATATTTTAGATTAAAAACAAAAAGGCTCTTGTTTTCTGCAGTTGCATTTGCAATGTTTATTGGAGCCGAATCGTTGCTACTAGTTGATGCAACATGGCCATCCATTTATGAAATCATTGATCTGAGTTTATTAGAGGTAGGGCACATACTGACTATAGGTACATTGGGATTGTTAGCATTAGGAGTGTTTAGAAATGATTAGACAGGACAGAAACTTGCAATTAATTAATACTATAGAAAAAAACCCTGGTATAAAATTTCGTGAAATAATGCGAGATACAGGAATGAAAAACGGTGTGCTAAGTTATCATATTGCAAAACTGGAAAAAGATGGAAGCATCCAAGTTCAAAGAGGTGCACGACAGACAAGATTTTATCCGCTACACATTTCAGAAGTAGAATCAAAAATAATCAAGGCTCTGCGAAGACAAACCCAGCGAGACATAATATCTACACTGATTTTACATGAGAATTTAGAGTTCAACGAAATTGTACACCATGTAGGAAAATCACAATCTACAGTATCATTGTATTTGTCCCAGCTAGTTGATGATAGTATAGTGGGCATACAGCTTTCTGAAAAGAAAAGAAGCTACCACATTAAAGACAGGCTTGCAGTAGACAAGCTAATCGAAGAGTATCATCCAGGACTGCTTGACAAACCAACTGCTGGATTTGAGGATATTATCAATTCACTTTAATAATTTCCTGTTCTACAAGATACTGAATTCCTTTTACAAAATCTTCATCAGATATTAGGCCATCTGCCCACCACTTGGCATTGTTTTTAATCCAAGACGGAATATCTTTTCCAGTAGAACCTTCAGGTTTTGTTTCAGGTACTAGAATAATTCCTTCCTTTATTAGAAATTCTATTCCACTTGCAAATGTTTTGTCATCAATCTGGTCTTCTGACCACCACTTTGCATTATTTTTAATCCACTGCGGAATAGAATATTCAGCTATCTTTTGCACCGAATTTGTAGGTACTAAAACAAACTCCATTTTTTTGGTATTTTTATTTTGTTCTAAAAGTTCAAGCAAGTCACTTTGATTAATTACTATGTGAATTATCCGTTGCTTATAGCTTGAATAGTCATCTACCGTAAGAGTTCTATCGTCTAACATGACACCATTTACATAAGCTGAAAAGTTTGCATTCATCAGATATTTGAAATCCTTATTGAAAATAAATTCTTCATGAACCGTAACGGTTTGGTTTATTGTTTGAGTTGACCAATCAAATGGAATTACGAAATTAAAATGGTTATTTTCTGGATTATAATTAAAATCATTTATCTTATCATAAAAGGAGATTAGACGAATTTTATTATTACCTAGTTTTGAATCTTCAAGATCCAAATACTTTTCATCAGGAAAGGATAGGCCAAAATTGTACACTATAGGTTCTTTTAGTTTGTTTTCAAAACTATCAATGGTTAGTATCTTAACTTCAAAAAGATACAATCCATTTTCTTTAAATGTCGGACTGGACACCTTTACTACCTCATCTATACCAAGCAAGGATTCAAGCTTTGAAACTTCATCCGTCTCATCCACTTCTGTTTCTCCAGATTCCTTTGGAATCAAATCAATCACAAGACCAATATCGTCTCTTTGAAAACTATTCTCAAAGATCGTCTTTTCATTTTTTATGGCCTTTACAAGATAAGTTGTTTTTTGTATGGGAATGTTAGTAGCTGTATCAAATAATTCAATACCTAACTGTTTGCCATCAATGAATGGGTTTGGGATAATTTGGGCAAACAATGCAACCTCTTTATTTCCAATCTTTACTGCTGGCAGTGTTTCAGAATTCAATCCATGACCAAAGGAATCTTGGATTGTCATTAGATGAATAACAATTATCCCAATCAAAGCGCATGCTAGGAATTTTTTCATCTATGATTAATCTTGAATAGTTGTTTTCATGTTTTTGTGTGTCTTTTCTTACACCAAGACATCAAATCAGGCACGCATTTTTGTTGATGATTAATTAAGGGCTAGCTCAAAGCAAAATCGGTATGACTACAAAAAAGCCATCTGGCCGTTCTCATGGGTTTAGACACAAGTCTCGAGCCGTAATGACAAAAGACGAGCCAAGGGGAGTTTCATTTTTACTTCGAGAGTACAAGATAGGCGACAGGTCTCTAGTAATCA
>DATBIP010000133.1:0-3072 GCA_036556885.1 Nitrosopumilaceae archaeon | reverse complement strand
TCCTGCAGTTAGAGGAGGAGTAATTATTTTATTGTCTTTTACAACAAAAATATTTTCTGCACTACCTTCTGCAATTTTTCCTTGATTGTTTAGCATAATTGCTTCATCATATCCTTCCTTTAGAGCTTCTACTCTAGCTAGAGCAGCATTTGCATAGTTAGATGCTGCTTTTGCTTTCATTGGTTGAGCTGCAGAGTCTATTCTTATCCAACTGGAAATCTTACATCTAGCTCCTGAAAACTTTCCAGCTTTTGATTCTCCCATTTTCCATGGCCAGCAGGCTATTGCAACATCTACTTTATTGTTTGTAGGGGTGAGTCCCATTTCTCCATAACCATAGTATGCTATAGGACGTATGTAACATTCTTTGAGAGTGCTATTTTTTACCGTCTTGATTATAGCGTCTGTAATCTGTTTATTGTCATATGGCATTTGCATTGAATACATTTTTGCAGAATTAAAAAATCTGTTAACATGTTCTGGTAAGCGAAAAATTGCTGAACCCCTTGGAGTATTGTAACATCTAATTCCCTCAAAAACTGCTGTTGAATAATGTAATGCGTGAGTTAATACATGAACCTTGGCATTTTTGAAAGGCACAAGTTTTCCATTCATCCAAATTTTTCCTACTTCCTTCATAAGAAGGTGAATTAATTCTAGTAATTTAAAGAATTAGTCAGTTTTTCTGTTCTTTAATAATTTGTAATCATACTATTTTTTAATAGGAAAACTTGGTATAACCTAAATATCAAAACTAATTACTTATTGCATGGATAGCTGGATTATACCAACTCTTGCTATTGGACTAGTTACGTTTGGATTAATTGGTCAAGGCTTTGAGATTAGAAAGATTCGTGTTTCAATAAAAAATGATGAAGAGCTAAACTCTGCAAGAATCTTTACGGATAAAAGAAATTACAAGTGGTATATTCTCATTGGCGCAGGTATAATTCTCTGGTATTCGACTGGCGGCGTTCCTTAATAGACTATATAGATCAGCTCTAAATACTAGATTAGCATTATAGAAGGTAAGCGTGTTTTGGGTAACGCCGGACTAATTCTAGACAATGGTCCAAGAACAAACCCACTTTGGCACTATTGGTGCAAACCTTTAGCGCCAAAAAGTGATTTTAATTTTTAAACAAACTTTATTTTTGCTCTTTCTTGATGTACAGCTTTAATTGCCTTTACAATATTGTCGCCAGAATCTTCAATTACAATAATTATTCTTGAGGTTTCTTCTTGAGCATCCATATTCAAAATGTTCAATCCCGCATCACCTATCTTTGCACTTGATTTTGAAGCAATCTGTTGAACTCTCCACATTTCATCACCAATTAGAGTAATCACTCCTCGATTGTATGTAATTGTGGCAATTGAATCAAAACCTAAGATGTATTTCTCATTTCGTTTTACATAGTCTCCATCTAGAAACAATATTCTTGTAAATTCAATTCCGTCTTTAGTAAATGGTGATAAAATAATAAATTCACTATAACGTTTTTCATTTTGGAGAGACATCAATAATTTATTTACATATTCTGATTCAATTCTTAGAATTGCACAATTTTTTTTCCCAGTGACTATTTTTAATGGGTGACCATCTTTATTCTCAGGATTTCTTTTAATTATAGTAATTTTTGTTGGATTTTTCATATTAGTAATAATAATTGGTATATCTACTCCATGCTCAACAATTTCTTTTATAGCGATAGGATCTAAAATCTTCATACCAAACATACCAGCTAATCTGGCCTCGTTATAGGATAACTCTTCTATTTCATCTAGATCTTCATTCACTATCTTAGGATCTGCCGAAACAACAGCACTATCCTTCTCAAAGTCAATGGTTGTGTCATATTTTTTGTGAAGAAGTATTCCAAGATCTGCTGCAGTTCTATCTGAACCTCCTCTCTCATATGTAGTAGTGATCCCATCTACTGTTTTACCTATGAAACCACCCATTGATACAACATCACTTTCATTTAGTAATCTTTCTAGAGATTGTAATTTTTCTACAGATCTAGAATATAGGAAATTGGTTGATTCGATATTATTATCAGTTATAATTGGCCACATTTCAAAATCGACTACATTTGATCTAATTCCTTGGCTTTTGAAAATGTAATTCATTACCTGAGACATTAGAAGTTCTCCTGAATATGCAAGAGCTCTAGAACGTATCTCATCAGCAAATTCTCCTTTTTGTCTTGCATCGTCTAAAGCCATTCTTGATTTCTCCAAAAATGAATTAATTACCTCTTGGCATTTTTCTTGATAATCAGAACTAACTAATTCAAGAATTTTCTCGTAAGTATTTCTTAGTACTTCAAGTTTTGGAACTTCACCTTTTTCTGCATTTTTTCCAATTTCAAGTACAATATCTGTCAAAGATCTTATTTTTCCATTTTGTATTGTGAGTGGTGCAGAAAAAACTACTATTACCTTTGAATCTTTTTTTAAAGAATTAATTCTCTGTATGATTATTGGTATTGAAAGCCCATCTGCGCCAAGTGCACTTCCACCGAATTTTGCTACTACTAATTTAGTCAATCTCTTGTAATAAAAATTACATTCCTGTATTAACTATTGGTTTAGAATTCAAAAACATCCTCATTTTGAAAAGACATTTTTTATTATTTCTGCAGCTTTTTTTGCCCCATTGTAATTTTGAGGATTTCGTTTTTCATCAAGTTTTTTCCAAATTAACGAATCTAATCTATTAATATCTTCAAATGAGAATCCTTCTTCTTTAGCATTATCTTCCTGTTCAAAATGATTTTTTATGGGTATGAAAATACCTGGTGTTCCATATGCTTTTGATTCATCAATAGTAGATTTTCCTGCAAGAGATATGATTAGATCTGCAGCAAATATAATTTCATGTAAATTATTTACAAATCCTAAATTTCGTATATTTTTTCCATTATCTATTTCTAATGATGGTCCAGAAACAATTACTATCTCAACATCATTATTTCTGATTGAAGTTTCCAAAGTTTTTTCAATTAGAAATTTCCCTACATCTGTACCTCCTACACTAACAACGATTATTTTTTTGTTAAAGGAAAG
>DATBIP010000132.1:0-6920 GCA_036556885.1 Nitrosopumilaceae archaeon | reverse complement strand
GGATTTGCTTTTCTATCTAATCCAAGTTTTCTTCGCTTAAAAGTTCCAATAGACCAACGTTGTCTTTTCTTTTTTGCTTTTAGAACTCTTCCTGCAAATAGACCTAGTGGAGATTTTGCCATTTTTTACCACTCCATTGTTCGCTCAGGGCTATTAATCAAAACACTGGATATTTCAAAATATCTTTTTGCCAAGAGTCTTGCCTTTTCTGCATTGCGGCCCTCACGACCTACTACAATTCCTTTCTTTTTAGGATCAACTGTAACAATAGCTTGCAGGCTGCCATCTGCCCGTGTATTTACTTTAACATCAGAAACTAATTTTGAATTTAGTATGTTTTTGAGAAACTTGATTGCATCCTCTGAATATTCAACTAGCTCTACATTTCGTTTAACAAGATTTTGGAGATTTTTTATGTGGGAACCGCCTTTGCCTATTGCTAAACCCATTTTTCCTTCATTAACAACAAAAATTACTCTATCTTTTTTTTCGTCTTCGACACAATCTCGTGCAGTTGCGCCTGTCACACTTTGAAATAATGACATGAGTCGCATTTGATCAGTAGTTAGTTTGATTGATTGTGTCATGGAATTTCTAATTATGACGAAGGCCTCTCGCTCTCATTTAAACTTTCATGAAAAAAGTTTGTAGTAGATTTGATTATCATCATTATTCTGTTTCAGACTCTTTGATAATTGATTTGACGTTTGCATCACTCAATGAAGTGAGTGAGATTGTTGATACTCTAAATTGTAATCCACACAGTCTACCTAACGCAACTGAAGAGCCCTTAAATTGCAGTGTGGAGATGTCCTCTTTTTTTGCATTTTCTAAAATATTCATCGCCAATTTTTTTGGTGCCGATTGAGAAAGAACAACTAGCTTGGAACTTTTCAAAGATTGGAGTACTTGTTTACTTCCTAGAATACTCTTGTCTTCTTTGAGAGAGTCTTTTAGCGCTTTTTCTAATACTTTTCCCATTGTTTCACTTTGTACTGTTTTCTATTTGAGGCCTTTATAGGTTTATTGAAGTTTTTTCTTGCGAGCTGGTATTATTGTATGATTATATTTTCAAATATTTTATTTATCAATCAAAAATGTTGAAAATCGAAGACAGCGCGTTTCCTAGTTGCTCAAAGAAGTTCAATGGTTCTTGGTTGCTACTCTGCACTAGATTTTTTTCTTGTTCTACTAAAACTTCCTCTCTAGTTATATTATCATTTTTAATTTCATTTTCATTATTGATTTTTAAAACTGATGCTCTATCTTGAGCAATTTGAAGATTTTTTAGTATCACAGAACTGTCCGGTGAAAAAGCTATTGCTGCATTATACAGATTCATTGCATACTCATAATTTCCAAGATTAGCTAATGCATTTGCTTTGTTATTTAATGCCATATAGTTATTTGGTTGAATTGACAGCGCAGAATCATAATGCATGATAGCTGCGTCGTAGAATCTCATTTTAGCAAGTGCTGATCCTTTGTTGAGTAGAATGTCTACATTTTTTGGATCACTTCTGAGTTCTTGATCATAAAAGTAAATTGCATCAGCATATTTGCAAAGACGAATTAATGCAGGACCCATACCTTCTGAATAAGAAATTATATCAGTCAAGTCACTTGTATCACAATTTAATTTAATTTCATTTAGCATTATTCCAAGCTCAATGTCTTCAACTGACAAATTGTTTTGTTTTTTTGGAGGTTGTTGATTGTTTTCTTTAGGTGTGACATTAGTTGGTGGATTTACTGGATTATCTTTTACAGTATCTTGCTTGGGTTGATCTTTGTTATCATTGTCTTTGTTGTCAATAATTTCTGGAACTGATACAGCACTCTGTTTAGCATATTCAAAGCTAGTTGATGCTTCAGAGTCACCATAAAAAGCTGAGATAGAATAAGTTCCCTCTGTTTTAAAATTGACACCTGCCTTTACTAGAAAGGAAACAGAAAATTCATCATTAGAATCTACATCTCCAAAATAAAATCCCGCAGGAGTTCCAGCTGGGTCATAGATTCCCACTAGAACAGATTCTTCAACTTTTTCAGAAACTAATCCAATGATTGTTACAGTGTCGCCATCCCCGTATACCTCCTGGTCAGTAAACATAGCAAGGATTTCTGGAGATGATGGTATCTCGATAGGTGCCTCTGCTGATTGGCCAGTTCCAGAAATAATCTCAAAATTGGTTTCAGTAGATAGTTTTCCATAGTTCATTGTAATGGTGTAGGTTCCCTTGGCATCATAGAAGGGCGAGTCAAGTGCTATTGTTTTATTGAATGTATTATCAGCGTAAAGATCCAATTGGTGTGCTGATATGATTCCTCCGTTAGGATTGAAAATTTTTATTGCAACTACTGGCATTTTTCTAGTCTCAACAACACCAGAAATGAGCATCTTCTCTGCGGTATGATATTCTTCTCTGTCAGTTTCAATAATTATTGAATTTCCAGTAGTCTCTTGAGCAAAGACTGGAATAAGGATAGCTTGGATAATTAGAATTGAAAATAGGGAAATTTCTGTTTTTGACCCCAACACATAGCTCCGATTTTCGAGTAAATATTTAATAATTATGCATAATTTGTACGCGTAAAATAGAGTGACTAGCTTTTCTTGGATACCTGCATGTAGAGGTCTACGGTTCCACTGCCAATAGGAATGTTACTTCCAACAATAACATTTTCTGTTACTCCCTTGAGCTGCTCAATTTCACCTTGTAAAGCTGCATGAGCAATTGTAGGAACTGTAATTTCAAATGCTGCTCGTGCAAGCACACTGTCTTTGGTACCAGCTATTCCATGTCTACCAATCTGTTGCATGTATCCTCTAGAACACATTGTATCTGATACTAGCATGATGTACCTCATGTCAACTTCCAAGCCTTGATCCTCTAGTGTGGAATTTAGTTCATTTATCAAAGCATTTCTAGCTGCCTCTATACCAAGAGTGCTTGCAATTTCAAAGACATTGTTTGTTCGAACATTCTCTTTGTCAATTCCCTCTACTTCCAAAACCTTTGCAAGGTTTGAACCCGTTGTTTGAATGACCCATTCATTGTCTTTTTGTACAATTGTGACTCGCTCAATGTCTGGGACTCCTTTTACTGTAGTGTTGAGAACCTTATTTCTAATTGTAATTGCAGTTGGTGCATCAGATTCCTCTGTCAGTTTTAGAGTTATAGTCAATCCGTTAGTTTCTATTTTGAATTTTTTATTTGATTCAAGTGCTGCTTCTACATCTTCTATTGTACAGCCTCTATCCTTCAATCTATTGCTATTCAAATGTAGTTTAATTTCTGTAGAATAATCTGTTTCACTGTCAGAAATTAAAGCGCTAACTTTGGTTTGTAAGATATTTCTAGCTGCCTCAATTGCCTTTTCTCGTGAGGTTTTTGATTCTTTTTCAAGATAAATGTCCATTGTTGGAGTTACTGGTTTTTTGCGAGCATCAACTAACTCAATTAATCTTGGGAGCCCTAGTGTAACGTTTCGCTCTCTGATACCTGCAAAGTGAAATGTTCTCAAAGTCATCTGGGTACCTGGCTCACCTATTGATTGGGCAGTTACTATTCCAACTGCCTGTCCAGGTTCGACTTGAGCCTTGTTGTAAAGGTCTAGTCCTTTTTTGCACACCTTCTCAATTCCTTCTTTACTTAGTTTGGCATCAAGAAGTGCTTCTGTTACTTGATTTTTGAGTCTAGGATTGAATGTCTTTGTATATTTTTTAGCAAGCTCGCTAATTTCCTCTTTTGTTGCTTTCTTACCAGAATCTACAATGGTTTGTGATTCAATCAATCTAGTAACGTTAAATGCTTCTCCGTGATCACTTCTTGCAACATCGATTCCATCCTCACCATACAAAAATTGAATGATGTGTCCATGAGGATCTCTTACTGTACCATCGTATTCTAATTTGATATGCTCAAGTGCATTGATCAATCTACGCTGCATGTAGCCACTTTGCTGAGTTCTAACTGCAGTATCTACTAGTCCCTCTCGTCCACCCATCGCATGGAAGAAAAATTCTATTGCAGACAAACCATCACGATAGTTTGATTTTACAAATCCATGAGAATCAGGATTGTCGTCATTTTCTTTAAAGTGAGGTAATGCTCGATTATTGTATCCTTTTAGCAATCGTTGTCCACGTCTTGACTGTTGACCTAGTGCTCCAGCCATCTGGCCAATGTTTAGTGATGAGCCTCGTGCTCCAGTTGTAGCCATAATTCTGCCAGCATTTGTTTCATCAAATGATTGGTCAGCAGTGCCTCCAGCAGTATCTCTGGCTTTTGATAACTCATTGACAATGTATGCTTCTAGTGCCTCACTAGCAGAGAGTCCTCTAGTAAGTTTTAGAGTGCCTTTTTTTGCCTGTGAGATAAAATCATAAACTTTTTCATAAGAGCTGTTAATGTCATCTAAAATTTGTTGTCTGACTTTCTCAGATAATTCAAGATCAGCATAACCATAGCTAAATCCATAATGTGTGATGTATTGTTTAACAATAATTAAAACCGAGTTGAGGAATTTTTTTGCCTGTGCATTTCCATAATCTTTTGCAATTCTATGAAGAACACTTTCTGGTTCCTCTGCACCAATGGATGATTTGTCGATGACGCCGCTAATTAGCTGACCATTTTTAATGACAACATCTTTTGGAGTTCCTTTAGTTCCTTTTGACCACTTTGATGTCATAACATAATTGAAATCAGTTGGAAGGAATAGAGAGAAGAGTTGTTTTCCTGTGTATAATGGGCCATCCTTTCCTTTAGATGCAGGTTCTGGAAGACTGCCTTCATAACTACCAAGCATTGCTAGATTTGAAAAGTCCTCTCTGGAAAGTGTTGTACCGTCTTTAGTTAGCAGGTATGCACCGGTGATAAAATCTCTTAGTCCACCAATTATTGGGCCACCATATCTTGGAGATATGAGTTGGTCTTGAACACGCATTAACAAAATTGCCTCTGATCTTGCCTCCTCACTTTGGGGTACATGCAAATTCATTTCATCGCCATCAAAGTCAGCGTTGTAGGGTGGACAAACAGATGGATGCAGTCTAAATGTTTTTCCTGGTAAAACTTTCACATAATGAGCCATAATAGACATTTGATGAAGTGAGGGTTGTCTGTTAAACATAACAATGTCACCATCTGATAGGTGTCTTTCAATCAGATATCCAACTTCCAAACTGTCTGCAATAGTTTGACGATCTTCAACAAAATCTAATCGAATTTTTACACCATCAGGTCTTACGATATAGTTTACACCTGGAAATTTGGTAGGACCATTTATCACAAGTGTTTTCATTCTTTCAATGTTCCAATCAGTAACAATTTCTGGTATGGTGAGTTTCATTGCCACAGATTCAGGAACTCCTACCTCTGACAAGTCAAGATTTGGATCAGGAGAAATTACTGTTCTACTTGAAAAGTCGACTCTTTTGCCAGAAAGTGAACCACGAAATCTACCTTCCTTGCCTTTCAATCTTTGAGTTAAGGTTTTTAGTGGTCTTCCTGAACGATGATGAGCTTGTGGAATTCCTGAAACTTCATTATCAAAGTATGTTGTTGCATGATATTGTAATAGATCAACAAGATCCTGAACAATTAGTGGAGGAGTTCCAGCTTCCTTACTTTCTTTTAGTCTTTGATTGACTCTAATGATATCAACCATTTTGTGGGTAAGATCGTCTTCGGATCTAATTCCGGTTTCTAAAATGATTGATGGTCTTACCGTAACAGGTGGAACTGGAAGGGCTTGCAAGATGAACCATTCTGGTCGTGCAGTGTTTGGATCATATCCTAAGATTTTTAGATCCTCATTTGTGATTTGAGAAAATCTTTCTCTAATAGTAATTGGAAGTAATCTATTTTCGCCGATTTCGGTTTTTTCAATGAAAATTGTAGGTTTTGTAAAAATAAGCTCGTATTGTGGTTTGCCGCAGTGAGGACATTCCTTTGTTTTTTTTGCCTTTTCTAAGATTTGTTCTGGAATTCTTTTTTGAGAAATAATTGTATATGCTGCCTCTCGTTCTCGAACCTTTGCAAATTCGTTAAGATCCTCTTGTGATAATCTTAGCCTTGAGCAAGACCTACAGGTTGAAAGTAAAAGTTTGTAGATGTTATCAATAAAAGCAATGTGCAATACTGGTTCAGCTAATTCAATGTGACCAAAATGACCAGGGCATCTGGCAGATGTGTTTCCACATGTCAGGCATTTTTGTCCTGGTTCTAAGGTACCTAATCTGCCGTCCATTAGTCCACCCTGAACTGACATTCCATCTTCATCATATGTCTCAGGAGCTGTGATTTCAGCTACAGAGTATTTTCGAATTTCAGTAGGAGACCAAACTGAAAATCTAATGCTGTCAATTGATTTTACTGTTTGAAGCGACATTATACTCTCTCCTTGATCACAAGTCTAGGTGCAACGTTTAGACTTTGCATTTCTTGTAATAATAATTTGAATGCATATGCAACTGAAACAGAAGAAACTTTTGCTTTATCTCCACATACTCTACAAACATATCTTCTTTGTTTCACATCGTGGTATGCTACTAAACCGCATCTTTCGCAGACATAGATTTCAGATTTATCTGACTCGTCTAGTAATCTATCTTTTAATATCATAGATGCACCATAAGCTATTAGACAATCACGTTCCATTTCTCCAAATCTTAATCCTCCTCCTCTCGCACGTCCTTCAGTTGGTTGTTTAGTTAACATCTGAACTTGACCTCTTGCTCTTGCATGAATTTTATCTGCTACCATATGGTGAAGCTTTTGGTAATACACTACACCGATGAAAACTTCTACTGGGAAGGGTTTGCCTGTCCTACCGTCATACATTATTTCTTTTCCAGAATATTTGAATCCTGTAGCATCCATTACTTTTTTTACCTCATCCATCTTTTCTCC
>DATBIP010000131.1:0-3315 GCA_036556885.1 Nitrosopumilaceae archaeon | reverse complement strand
AAATAGACTAAAAAACCTGCAAAAAATATTCAGATATGTAGCAGGCTTGTTTAGTCTCCTAATTGGGCTAAACATAATCTACCAAATTGGTATTCTTGGCAGGTTATTTGGATTTTCATAAAAAAATTCAGAAAAAAATAGCTAAAACTAGTTTATGCTGCCTTGTAGTCTTTTGCCTTTCCAGCCAAGCCCTGTGCTTGGTAGTGAGCCTTTTGTAAAATCTGCTCTTTGGTATCCTCTGTGACGTATCCTGCCTCGACTGAAACTGAGCGAGCCGACTGTGCCGCCTTTGCAATTATCAGCTTTACATTGTCCTTTGTAACGTATGCAGCCTCAATTGATAATGATAATGCCTCTTGGTGAGCCTTTGCTATTTCGTTTCTATATTTCTCAACATCAATTACAAGATCCTCTCTAGAATAGTGAACTCCTTTTTCTAGTGCAGCTCCTAGGGCAATTCCTGCTTCTACTGCCTTGATATCCATTTTTCCTAAAAGTGTAGCAAGCTTTGGAGAAATGACTCCTCCTTTTGTGACAGCAGTTGTATCTTTAGTAATCCAGATTGTTCCTTGATCAATTTTTGTTGGAATTTTTGCCTCTTTAAAATCAGTTAGAATGGGTCCAGGTGCAACGCCAGTATTTTTTGCAGGTATTACCACATCCATGCTTGCAATGTCTCCGGCTCGTGCAATGAGCATTATCTTATTTTTTCCAAGTAAAACATTGAGCTTGAAAGGTGACATGTTTGTAAACATGAAAAGGCATTGGCCTGTAAGATCTTCGATAATTTTTTCTATTCCAGGAATTTTCAGAGTGGCTAGTGCCTTTTTTGCAACATTGTCTTTGATGCTCATTATTTCTACTTCGCCTTTGAATTTTTTTCGCAGTGGTAGAAGCTGAGATGATCTGACTTTTTCCATACGGATAAGAGCTAGCACACTATACTTTTTTGGAACCTCTTGTAGCTGCTGGTACATTCTTGCCTTCTTCTTAGGATATGTCGTCCTGTTTTCGTGCATCTATTTTTTCACCATTTGAGGTTGTTTTATTATCTTGCCCATTGAGGTCTTGACCAAGATTCTTCTGATATTTTTTTCGCCGTTAGGTAATTTTTTTTCTATTGCAGAAACTATTGCATGTGCATTTGCAGCCAGGTCAGAATCTGGCATTGACTCATCACCAATCTTACATGAAAGTGCTAAAGAATTTTTTACCCTAACTCTTACTGATGTTCTAAACCTTTCAAGAAATGAATCTATAGATGCATTAAACGGAACAGGTATTGGCATTTTTCCTCTGGGACCTAGAATCTGCCCTAAGACCTTACCAACAACTGGCATGAGCTTTGTGTCGGCTAAAAAGAAATCAAAACTATTAATCAGCTTGCGAGACTCTCGCTTGTTTGCTCCCAATCGATTTAGCTCATCACTATCAATTACTCTGTCAGCCTTGGCACTTTTTGCCTTTAGCCCCATATCTCCAGATGCCATTACACAAACTGCAGCTGGTGAGCTTGTTTTTGGAAGCTGAACTGTTTCATTAAGTGTAAAGCCTTTTTTAATATCAATATCTTTGAAGACCATAATCAATTCTAAGGACTGCTTGAACTTTCGTTCCTTATCCACTGCCTTGGCCTCCTTTATCATGTCTAGCAATTGAGAATCGCTTATCATTATGACAAATTTTCGAGAAAACCTACTTAAAATCGTTTAGAGGTAAAACCGGTCAAAATCAAACATTTTCGAAAAATTCTGGTTTTCTAATAATAAATTGAAAATAAAAACAAGATTTCTTTTAAAACTTACATTTATTACCTCACCTGAAAATATTTTGTAAGCATTGATTCGATTTGACGAATTGGATATGAAATTGCTTCATGAGTTAGCAATGGATGCTAATATCTCGGTTCCAAATCTGTCAAAAAAACTAGGAATTAACGCCTCTGTTCTGTATAGCAGGATAAAAAGACTAGGAAAAAAGAAACTCATAAAAAAATTTACCATAGTTGTTGATGAAACTCTTTTAGGAATTTCTGTCAAGGCAACAGTTGGTATTAACCGTGATCCTAAATTCAAACAGCAAATACACAAGGCCTTGATGGAAACACCAGAGGTGTCATCAATTTCTGAAGTTACTGGTAGATTTGATATGATGGTAAGAGTTTTGGCAAAAAATCTTGAAACCCTACATACCGTTGTTATTGAAAAGATTGGTAAAATTGAGGGAATTCAAAATACTGAAACATTTGTTGAATTGCAAAAAACTGACAAAGATCCTCTGTATCCAGTAAGCTGATTTATTTTAATTTTTCATCCCATTTACCTGCATTAATTTCTGCGGTAAACTCCTTGGGTGATTTTCCTTCTACCTTAATTCCTAAACATAAACATGTTCCAACAATTTCTTTTGCAACGGATTTTAGAGAATCTGCATATGATTTCTCAAGTTTTGCCTTTGCTACCTTGACGATTCCATCCACTCCAATATTTCCAACCCAATCTTTTCCTGAAGTCCCAGATCCTTTCTGAATACCAGATTCTTTGAGAATAAGAGCTGCTGCAGAGGGAATTCCTATCTCGACACTCCATTTTTTGGTGACAGGATCAACTAAAACTGTTACTGGAACCTTCATTCCTTCAAAATCGCGAGTTTTTTCATTTATCGTATTGATGACTTCCATTATGTTGACTCCCATTGGACCCAAAGCTGGACCAAGTGGAGGTCCTGCAGAAGCTTGACCTCCAGTAACTAGTGTTGAAATTCGCTGTGGTTCTACCATATCCATGCTCTTTTTGATTAAAATTTAATCCTTGCTACGAGCTAAGCTTGAGATAATTTGCATCTACCGTGACTGGTAGCTGATATGGTGCATCCAGCAAAATTACTGTTGCCTCCTCTTTATCATGATCCACTCTAGTAATTGTTGCCTTCATTCCTTTGAACGGACCACCTATTATCTCAACTATTTTATCAACAGCAAGCTCTGAAACGGTGGATTTTTTCACTAGATATCCTTCAATGTCTTTGAACTCTAGCTCTCCTCTTAGTTGTCCTCGAATATGTCTGACTCCTTGAATCGCATTAAATGCCTGGTTGACATCGACTGCCTCAATTACCACATACCCTTTCAGATTTTCAATTAACAAAACTGACTGGATGTTGATATTTTTTGTTTTTACTTTATTTTGCAACAGATTCATAACAACTTTTTCTTGGCCTCCTGTAGTTCTAATTGCAAAAAGATGAGATTTACTTTCTCCATCTGAAGGCTTGGGTGGTTGTTTTGACGGTTCGACTTCAGGTTCTTTGACACTA
>DATBIP010000130.1:0-4369 GCA_036556885.1 Nitrosopumilaceae archaeon | reverse complement strand
GAGGACATGATCGAACTAATAGACTCTGCGTTACAAATTACTTGTTCTGGTCATGCAAATTTTGATGCAAATAGCAAAAACATTACAATAGAATCAAAATTGAATAGTGGTCATTCACTGCCTTGGGTATCAGTTCTTGATGGATATTTACAAAAACAAGGACATAAAACTAGAATGATTCTAGATAATCATTCCCAAAAAGGTGAAAAAATCCACATAAAGATTCAAACCAATAGATAAAAACAAAAACTAGACTTGCATGATACTAGTCTATGATTGATGAGAAGCTCAATTCACTTAACATCGTTTTGCCCAAGCCGCCAAAACCTGCTGGAGCCTACATTCCTGTTGTAATAGCAGACCAAACCGTCTATGTATCTGGCCAAATTCCAATTGAGGATGGAAAAGTTGTATACAAAGGCAAGGTTCCTACTGAGCAATCATTAGAACAAGCGCAAAAGGCTGCAAAATTATGTATTATTAATGCACTAGCCCAACTAAAAGCAGAACTTAACAGTCTTGATAGAATTTCAAAAATAGTAAGAGTATCTGGATTTGTTAATTCAACTTCAGATTTTACCGACCAGCCGAAAGTGATTAATGCCGCATCAGATTTGTTATTTGATATATTTGGCAAAAGTGGTCAACACTCAAGAATTGCAATTGGCGTGGCAAGTCTTCCACTGGGAGCAACTGTTGAGATTGATATGATAGTACAAATTAGCTAATCAGAAATTAGCAGTTTTGAACACAGATAATTCCTATATCATTTGATGATTGTTCTTTTGTTGGCAAAATTCCAATTCTATATCTTGCATTTTCATCAAAAGGGATATCAAATTGGGTTGTTCTAATGATTGGAACATTTGGTTTAAGGTCATCATTGAAAAGATCTTCTTTACTAAACTCTCCATAAACAGCCCGGTATTTTTTGTCGTTATCATCTAGAAGATAAAACTGGCCGCCACTAAGGCGAGTAGTTTCTGTTCCAATGTTTTTTGCGGTAATTCTAATTTGAAAAAAAATATCTGTTGGCGTAATATCCTCATCTCCTTTATAGTTTCCAATATTTTCTATTGTATAGACGACTGGACCTATTTGAATTGGTTGTCCAGCTTGTACTACAATAAAAGTTGGTTGAGATTCATAGTATACAAAAGTTCCATACAAAATTAATGTGGCAATGCCTGCAATAACTATTCCAATTACAATAAAGTTTGTCATTTTATTAGCACAGAATTTAAAATTAAAGTAATTAAATCAAGTGACTTCAAAGCCTTTTCTTATGATAAAGTGCATAAGACTTTCTTTAGAGTATTCTATTCCATGCTCGACTTCAGTATGTTTACCAAAATCCTCAATTAGCTTAGATGCGTCTTTTCCTTCCACAGAAAATCCACAGTCAAAACCATAATCACGGCATCGAAGTTTTACCATACGCTCAGGTTCCTAGGGGGCTTAATAATTATTATTAATAATTTCAACTAGCGAACTAAGATATTTTGGCATTAAACTCTTTTAGAAATTGTTTGATCTTTGCCTTTGGAATAACTGCGCCACATGCTCGATCATGGCCTCCACCTGAACCTCCCAATTTGGTAGCAAGTGGGTTAACTATTCTACCTAGATGTATTTTACAAGCTTTGGAGCCTCGTACAGACACTGCGTATATTCCATGGTCAACTCGTTCTTTGTAAGCGACGCCGACATTCTTTCCTGATAGCCCAAGCACAAAATTTACTGCACCGCTTGCCCCAGCATCTAGAACCTCCATGTATGCAAGATTAGTCATCGTTTTCATTGATTTTTTTACTTTACCTATCATAGAAGCTAGTTTTTCAACCTGAATTTGTGCAAACACAAATGTATTTGGAATTTCATGTGGATATTTTGATTCAGAGAGCTCATCTACTAGATAAAGCAGATAATCGGGATCTTTTTGGTGTCCAACTATGTTAAATGTTAAAACTGTGGCATTAATTAATGCAAATTGTCTATCATAAATTTGTAAAAGTTTTGCACCTAATGGTCTATCTTCCATGTAATCTGTGATGGCTGCACATGCTGCTACAAATGATGCATGATCTGAAAGTTTTGATTTATACGCATCATAAACTTGTACAGTTGTACACTCGTTTATATCGTGAATTAATTTCACTTTTAGTGCTTCTAATTGTTTTATGATTTTACTATCAAGGTCATGATGGTCAATGTATGTAATTGTTACTTTGTTTTTTCTAAGCTCGCTTAAAATTTGAACAAATTCATCTTGATTTTTATTACTTAACCCAAGATCACAAATGAATAGTTTTTTTATTTTTTCATCTTGTTTTATCTTTTGTAATGCATCCATCAATCCAGGGTAATCTTCAAGTACAGTGTCGCCTCCAAACGCCTCTTTAATTAGAGCGGCAGAGCTTATACCATCTGCATCTTCTTTATGGGATAAACATACAACTTTGGTTCTTTTAGTGGTTGATTTTGAAATGGGTTTTGTTTTTTTGGCCGCCATACGGTCGAATCATCTACTAGGCCCTCATTTAAATTAAGAAATTCATTTGAGTTTATTTTTACGAGAGTGTTGAGTTGTTGAAGTTACACTTTCTTTTTGTGGTTCTTTTTGATAATCGACATATGCGTCATAAAACGTGTTTGACTTTAGTTGAGTTTTCAAGTCTAATTGCTGAAGTTTTTTGAGATTTTTCCCTGACGCGCTCAGGATTTCATTATCCACGCTCTTAATATATTCACGCTCAACATCGGACATTAATTATTGATTAAAAATTATGCTATATGATACAGATTTGATAGTTTAGACTAAATACTAAATTGATAAAAACAAAAGTTTCAGTTTTACAATAGAATAGGTTAAAAGTCAAAGGGACTTTTTGGAAATTTGTATATGGATACCAAAAACATTGGTCTTCGAGGAATACCAGTAGCGGATACTCGAATATCAAACATTGATGGAGAAAAGGGCAAACTGATTTATCGTGGCTATGACATTTTGGATCTTACAAAAAAATCCAATTTTGAAGAAGTGTGCTATCTCTTACTACATGATGAGCTTCCAACAAAATCTGAATACGAAGACTTTGTTTCACGACTAAAAGAGGCTCGGTATATCCCAAAACAAATGCAGATGAATATGGGAAATTGGAGAAAAGATGCAGACCCTATGGATATGCTACAGGCATTTGTGGCAGCACTGGGCGGATATTATGATGAAGAGTTTTCAAATAAGGATTCTAGTTATGAAAGAGCCATTAACCTAATTGCCAAAATTCCCACAATAGTTGCTAGTTGGCAGAGAGTTAGACATGGCAAAGAGCTGATAGACCCTAGACCTGACCTAAGTCATGCCGCAAATTTTCTTAACATGCTAAATGGCGAGGTTCCAGAGCCTGAAATAGAAAAAATATTTGATATTTGCTTAATTTTACACGCTGACCACTCGTTTAATGCATCTACATTTGCTGCAAGAGAGGTTGCATCAACGCGTGCTCATATGTATTCTGCCACAAGTGCTGCAATTGGTGCTCTAAGCGGAGAGCTGCATGGGGGCGCAAATTATGAGGTAATGAGAATGTTACTTGATATCAAAACAGTAGACAATGTTGAAGCTTGGATTAAAGAAAGAATGGATAAAGGCGAACGGATAATGGGAATGGGACATGCAGTCTACAAAACTTATGATCCAAGGGCACTTGTTTTAAAAGAATTATCTAAAAAATTAGCAGAAAAAACTAAACAGCCATGGTTTGAAATTACACAAAAAGTAGAACAGGTCGTAGTTGAAGAAATTAAAAAAAGAAAGGGCGTCGATATTTATCCAAATGTTGACCTTTACAGCGCGTCTGTATACTATATGCTAAATATTCCAATGGATCTTAACACGCCAATTTTTGCGATATCAAGAGTTGCAGGATGGGCTGCACATATTATAGAAGAAAAATTTGCAGAAGCTGCGCCCAAGCAGGCACTATATAGACCAGAGGCAGTATATGTTGGAAAATATTGTGGACCTCAAGGTTGCGAATACAAACCACTTAACTTAAGGTCTGAACACAGCTAAATGAATTAGTTTCTAGAGTTTAGCCATTGTTTTGCTTTAGAGTTTACATCATGCTTGTACAAGACGTCAAAAACCATATCGTAAAATGATACTCCTTTCTTTTGTGCTTGCTCGTCTAGCCACTTGATACCATCGGCAAGTTCTGGGTCGTATTCGGAAAACTCGACTAATTCGTCGACCATCTTCGTGAAGAAGGAGTGTGATTCAAGCATCACTTTGGCCTTTCTATCTAAGATCATAAGTTAAGAATTCAAATTATATAGACAATTGACACCTTTTTGATTGACTTTGGAA
>DATBIP010000129.1:0-2354 GCA_036556885.1 Nitrosopumilaceae archaeon | reverse complement strand
CTATTTTAAGGGCATTTTAAAAATAGATTTTCATGAAAGCATCAAAGATTATTTCTGAAATTGAAGAAATTGTGACATCCCAGACTGGTGGAGTCTATTCAAAATGGAGAATAGGAACCGCAAATGATGCAGATGATAGTGAAAATGAGCACGGAAATCCGGATAGTTGGCGGGATTGGGATACAGATACTCCTGAGGATGCTGAGAAAGTTGAAGCGTATTTTGTTGATAAAGGAATGAGGTCTGAGGGCCCTGGCTTTGGAGATCCCGATTTTGTGTATGTCTTTTACAGTGGCTCTCCTCAAGAGACATTCTGATTAAAACATCTTATAGTTCATCTTTTATGCCACCTGCAGTCTGTTCTTTTGAAATTTTTGCAGGCTCTTCTGATTCTAGTTTTTTTACTTTTTCCAGGCAATCTTGACAAATCTCTAATCTATCAAACTTGGTTAATTTTGCCTCTGTTAGGCATATACTGCAAAGTTTTTTAGCAAATGCTTTTTTGATAGATTTAACTAATTCCATTATCTACAGTTTGAGGGTTTTTGAATTTGTTTAGTATTGTCATTACTTCTTTATCAGATACTTGATCAAATTCTTTGTAAAATTGACCTACTGCATAAAACTCGACAGGTATTTCAAGTGCAACAATCGTGTCTACTAACGGTTTCATTTCTTCATAAGTATTTCGTGGAATTACTGGAACAGCCAAAATTACATGCTTTACTTTTTTTTCAGAAAGCCATTTTAACAACACAAAAACAGTTGCTCCAGTTGCAATACCATCATCTACTAATATCACAGTTTTATTGTTAAATTTGTAATTGGCGTTTCCTCTGTATTCTTCTAGCCTTCTTTTAACCTCCAATTTCTTTTTGCTAATTTCCTCATCAAAATTTGGTTCTTGTGAAAAGTTATTCCAACTTTGACCATAGTAAATAGTACCATCATGTGTTATAGCACCAATTGCGTATTCAGGAGAACTTGGAGGAGTAATTTTCTTTGAAATGATTACATCCAGTGAACAATTTAATTTTTTTGCAATCTCTTCCCCAACTACTACCCCTCCTCGTGGAATAGCAAGAACTATTGGTTTTTCTTCTTTTAAGATCTTGTAAATTTTTTCTGCTAACCTTTGTCCCGCCACTTTTCGATTTTGAATAATTGTCATGATTCTAAAACCTATTTACTCTCCTACCATCTGCAAGATCAAATCTCTTTCTCTACTTCGAGTATCTAATTCCAAAAGAACAATTTGCTGCCATGTGCCTAACATAAGATTCCCATTGGAAAAAGGTACTGTCAATGACGGACCTACAAGCGATGCTCTGACATGGGAATGCCCATTTCCATCGTGCCACATCTGTTCATGCCCATAATCAATATTTTTTGGAGCAATTCTTTCTAACATTTTTGGAAGGTCAGATAAAAGTCCAGGCTCATATTCGATTGTAGTCAGGGCTGCAGTGGACCCAGAAACAAAGATTGTGACTGTCCCGTTTTTAATTCCTGAATTTTCTACGGCCTTTGATGTTTGTTCTGAAATGTTTACTATATCGTCTTCCCCTTTTGTTTTTACTCGTAATGTTTTTGTGATTACAGCCATAATCTAATCGAGAGAGGCCAAGGCTTGTGTAATGTCTGTTTTACTTATTATGCCGTCTAGTCCTCCTTCATCATCGTAGACAAATAACCC
Source organism: Nitrosopumilaceae archaeon (assembly GCA_036556885.1). Taxonomy (GTDB): domain Archaea; phylum Thermoproteota; class Nitrososphaeria; order Nitrososphaerales; family Nitrosopumilaceae; genus CSP1-1. The sequence continues at coordinate 658 of DATBIP010000129.1, read as the reverse complement.
ATTTACGTTATTTTCAGTTATTACCTTGGCAGCAGTTGCAAGATCCTCATCAAATTTTATTGAAATTAATTCCTTAGACATTACGTCTCTCGCAAGTGTAGTTGCCCCAAATCCAGTGTCTGAAAGAAACCCCTTTCTTATATTGTCTGCAAATGCGTAAGCCCCAACATCATCTCCATCGCTGCCAAGATCTAGGGAAATTCTAAACAAATCTCCTAATGAAATAACTCCTACAGGTTCATTCCCTTGATTTAGAGTAATAATTCTAGATACCTTGTATTCTAGCATTTTATTGATTACATGTGCAAGTGTTGCACCATAATGTGTTGATATGTATTCATGAGTCATATAGTCTGCAACCTTTTTTTGCCCAACACAATTTTTTGCAAAATATCTTGTAAGATCAGTTTTTGTAAAAATGCCTTCAAGATCATTTTCATTTCCAACTGCCAATGAGCTAATTTTTTTTCTAGTCATAATTTTTGCACAGTTAGTTACAGATTCTGTGCCTTTAACATATTCAATTGGTTTCATTATTTTTTCAATAGGAATTACATCAAGACCTAGTGTTGTATCTTCATTGAATAAAAAAAATCCAATATCTTTTTCAGAAACAATACCAATATTTTTTCCTGAATCTTTTATAATCAATCTGCTA
>DATBIP010000128.1:0-2232 GCA_036556885.1 Nitrosopumilaceae archaeon | reverse complement strand
TCAATCTTTATTCCATGTTTATTTGCAAACTTTAGCTCAGTCTCTCTATCTAAATTCAAATCCCTTATGGGGGCAATAATTGGAAGATTAGAGCCTGCACGCATTGTAATATCAAACCTGACTTGATCATTTCCTTTTCCAGAACAACCATGTGCAAGTGCATCTGCTTTTTCTTTTTTTGCAACTGCTAAAACCTTGTTTGCAATTAAGGGTCGAGCTAGTGCAGTGGCAAGACAATATTTTTTTTGATACAAGGCATTTGCTTTAATTGAAGGAAAAATGTAATTTGTAACAAATTCTTTTTTTGCATCGATATGATAATGCTTTTTTACTCCAAGCTTTTTTGCTTTAGCAGCTATTACTTTTGGATTGTCTCCTTGACCAACATCAACTGTAATAGTAACTACATCCATGTTGTGTTTTTCTTGTAGATACTTTACTACAACTGATGTGTCCAGTCCACCAGAAAATGCTAGTATTGCTTTTTGTGTCATGCGGTCGTTCAGTGACAGTTCCAGCGTGCTTTTATTTTTTGTGTTGTGAGGTTTGAAATCACCAAAATTTCTAGACTGATAAAAATTCTCATTTTTTGATAAGAAATTTTCATACTAGCTTAAGCTAAAATCCGAACATTTTTTATGCAACTTTTATAACGCTGTTTTATGCGAATTTCACGAACGTATAGGAGATTTTCATTTGTCAAAACTTGAGGCAAAAAATATCCAAAAATACTTTCAACATGAAACTCATAGGATAAAGGCATTAGATGGAATTAATCTCAAGGTAGAGGATGGAGAATTTGTATGCATTGTAGGCCCATCAGGATGTGGCAAATCAACATTCTTGAGAATCATTTCTGGTCTAGAGGCTCCAGAGGAAGGAGAGGTATTCTTTGATGGCAAACCAGTTACAACAACTGGACCTGAACGAATTTTGGTTTTTCAAGAGGGAGCGCTATTCCCTTGGTTAACTGTCTCTGATAATGTAGAGTTTGGACTAAAAATGGCAGGAGTCCCAAAAAATGAGCGAAGTGAAATATCGTCAAGATATCTGGATATGATGCAGCTTACAAAGTTTGCAAATTCTTACACATACCAACTCTCTACTGGCATGAAACAAAGAGTGGCCATAGCAAGAGCCTTGGCTATGGATCCTGATGTACTTTTAATGGATGAGCCATTTGCAGCATTGGATGCACAAACAAGAGATTTGCTTTTAGTTGAAATGCAATTGATTTGGGAAAGAACTAAAAAAACAATAATTTTTGTTACACACAATGTTGCAGAGGCTGTAGTTTTAGGCACCAAAGTGGTAGTTTTTAGCAACAGACCATCTGTTGTAAAAAAAGAGATTATCATTGATTATCGTCGACCACGTCTTGTTGAAGATCAAAACTTGGCTCAATTTCAGCAAGATGTCATGAAAGAGCTTAAACCCGAAGTAAAGGCAGGTAGCAAAAATAAATCATGAAACTTGATCTAGACGATGTTGCCAACGCAGTATTGTTTTTTGCGGTGTTTATTGGGATTTGGCAGCTTGTATTTGTATTAGGAATTTGGCCAAAGGTATCTTTACCATCTCCAGCTATGGTTGCAGGATCTTTTGCTGATATTATTTTAGACTATACACTACTCAAGAGCATAGGTATAACTTTAGGAAGACTAGTCATTGGATTTTTAATTTCTATTGCACTTGGAACCACAATAGGACTTGCAATGATCAAGTTCAAAGGATTTGGTAAAACCATGAGTTCATTTTCTGCAGGACTTTTGTCTTTTCCAAGCATCGCATGGGTGCCATTTTCAATTTTATTGATTGGATTCAACGATGCAGGAATCTTGTTTGTAGTAATAATGAGTTCAATTTTCTCTATTACAATCTCAACTTATAGCAGCGTCAGAAACATCCCTCTAATCTATATTGATGCAGCAAGAAATATGGGCGCCAAAGGACTTTCACTTTTCTTACACCTTACAATACCAGCTGCAACACCATCACTAATTGTAGGAATAAGACAGGGATGGTCATTTGCGTGGCATGCAATCATAGGTGCAGAGATACTTATGTCAATAGTTGGATTAGGACATATTCTGTCTGTTGGTCGTGAATTTAGTGATATGTCGATAATAATTGCTACCATGATTACCATATTTACAATTGGATTGTTAGTTGACAGACTTTTGCTGTTTAAGCTAGAAGAAAAAGTAAGATCAAGATGGGGCTTGAGTAGTG
>DATBIP010000127.1:0-5443 GCA_036556885.1 Nitrosopumilaceae archaeon | reverse complement strand
TGAATAGCCCAATTATAATCCTCATTGCCGATTGTTCTGTCGTGGCCTTAATTTTCTATTTAAGGGTTTTGAAGGTTTTCAGATGTCAAGCTTGAATCTTTCTGCATCCATCACATTAATTGCAGATAATGATAATTTTCTTTCATGTTCTTTTAACACTGTAATGGAAGCATTTTCAATTATCAACTCAAACAAAGAATTTGCATCCAAATTCATAATTGTAGAGATCGCTGCTTTGATAGGATCCATATGGGTAACTAACAAAACATTTTCATTGTTATGTGCATTTAAAACATGATCAATCATTGATAAAACTCGATTTTTGACCTGAGCAAATGTTTCAACGCCATTATGTGCAATTTCTAGCTCACCATCGTAGAACTTGAAAAAAACATTTCCGTGTTTTTCAAAGATTTTATCATACTCCATCCCGGTAAATTTTCCCATATCAAGTTCAATGAGTCGTTCATCTAGTTTGTAATCAAGTGAATTATGTTTTGCAACAATTTCGGCAGTTTTTACTGCTCTTTCTATTGGACTAGTATAGATTGATGAAATATTAAATGGCTTGAGAAATTGTGCAATTCTTTCTGCTTGCTCTACTCCTTTAGGAGTTAAGCTAACTCCTGGGGTTCTACCAGCCAATAATCTTTTGATATTATTTTCTGCTTGCCCATGACGTAAGAAAATAATATGCCTCAATTCGTTTTCAATTTTCAAATAGAGATAATAATAACATTGCCTGAGCTCATCTAATGAAAATTGGTATTATTGGTGGAACAGGTGGAATGGGAAAAGGTTTTGCATTGCGTTGGTGTATTAATCATGATATTCTTGTAGGTTCAAGAGATTCACAAAGGGCAGCTCAATCTGCTCAAGAATATACACAGATTGCAAAAGAATCATTTGGTAAAATAAATGGTACAATTTCAGGTAATGATAATATTTCTATTTCAAAACAAAGTGATGTTCTAATATTATCAATTCCATATGAAAACATAGATTCAACTTGTTCTCAAATTTTGCCAATAATTAAGGATGATTGTGTTGTTATTTCTCCTATTGTCCCAATGACAAAAACTGACTTAGGATTTGAATTTATTCCAATAAAGGAAAACAAACCATTTTCCTACCAGCTAGTTGCGAAATATATGAAAGATAAATCAAAACTAGTCTCTGCATTTCATGTAATATCAGAAAAAAAGCTAGTTAATCCAACCTTGACCTTAGATTACGATATCTTTGTTTGTGGAGATGATCAAAATTCTGTCAATGTTGTTAATGGCTTAATTAATGAGATCAAAGGATTACGTCCAATTTATTTAGGATCTGGGGCACTTTCATATTTTGCTGAGGTTGCAACACCATTGTTGCTAAATGCAATGATAAAAAACAAATTAAAAAACCCTGGAATTAAAATAGTTTAATCTTCATTATAATCAATATAATGAGTCATGAATTTCGCCGTCGTGGAAAAAATTGGTTTACCGCGATGGGAGTTTTATTCATTGTAATGGCATTAATTGTTTTAGCAAGAAATCTTCTCATCTGGGGACCAGAGTTTGTTTATGATTTTTTAGTAAATTCTGAGATAACAAATGAAAAAATATCAGCTGGAATGTTAGCATTTGGTACATTTATGGTAATTTGGGGATTTAGAAAAGTAAAGTATTAAAAATTCTAATCCAACAATACTAGTTACGAGATTAATTACTTACAAATTCTTCAATCTTGTCAAGTGCTGAATCTAAAGTATTCAAATCAGGAAGAAATACTAACCTAAAATGTCCACTTCCGTATTTTGTTCCAAAGCCAGAGCCATGAACGGTTAGAACTCCCTTGGAATTTAACAATTCCATAACAAAATCTCTGTCTGAAGCAAACTTACTTTTTTCAATTTTTGGAAAAACGTAAAAGGCTCCCTTAGGATTAGAGCAGGAAATTCCTGGCATTGTGTTTAATCGTTTAACGACCAAGTCTCTTCTTTTTTTTAGTTCAGAAACAAATTTTGGAATATAATCTTGAGGACCTTTTAGAGATTCTATAGCGGCGTGTTGGATAGGTAAGTTAGAGCATATTCTCACTCGTGCTAATTTGGGTAGACTTTCACGAATTTCATCTAGTTTAGAAGAATTGTTAAAAGCAATATAGCCTAGTCTCCATCCTGTCATCAAATTAACCTTTGAAAAACCATTTAGCAATATTACTGGAGAATCACTTGCTACTTTTCCTATTCCAATAAATTTTTCATCAAATACAATTTGATCATAAATTTCATCACATATTATGTAGAGATTATTCTCATTAGCTACATCCACCAAATCCCTGAGAGCTTTTTCGTTAAACACAACTCCAGTTGGATTGTTTGGACTGATAAGACAGATTGCTATGGTCTTTGGGCTAATTTTTGAACGAATATCATCAATATCAGGTGTTGAATTATCCAAGTCAACAGCAAATTCCACAGGAATTCCCCCATGTAATCGAATGTATGATGCATAAGGAGGATAATATGGTCCTGGAAGTAGCACCTCATCTCCTTCTTCAACGATTGATGACATTACCATGTCAAGACCTTCAGAAACTCCATTTGTTACAAGTATATCATCTTGAGAAACAGAAAGACCTTTGTTATGTTCCTTTTTTGCAATGACGTTGCGTAACTCTGGTAATCCCTCAGAAGGAGCGTAATAGTTTTCACCTTTTTTAATTGCATTTATCAATGCATTTTTGACATTATCTGGAGGCTGAAAACCATACAGTACAGGATCTCCTATGTTCAGGTATTGTATTTTTCTTCCTTGTCTTTCTAATTTTGTTGCTGCTGAAACAATGTCTCTAATTGCATATTCAACGCCTGCAACTTTTTTTGATATTTTCAAAGTATCTAGACAGATATTTAGGCCTGTTAAATTCTTATTTTTTTGGACTCGTAGCACAGTCTGGACAGTGCGGGCGGCTTCGGACCGCCAGGTCGAGGGATCGAAGCCCTCCGAGCCCTCTTATCAAAATGAATTTAGTTTATGAATATTTAAGGCAAAGAACAGTAGCATCTTTGAATTGAAAAAATTATCAATGTTCAAGGTTGGTTTGATTTTGACAATAATTGGAACTGTCTGGTTGGGAGTTGTATTTTGGCAAACAGAAAAGGTTTCTGAGAGTTTCAATTTGGAACCCGCCCAAACAATTACTTTAGATATAATGCTTCAAGATTCAGGTATTGCATTTTATAAAATTTTTATTCCAAATTTTGCTGGCGATGCTGTATTTGTACAAATTCTTGATTCTAATGAAAATATTTTAGAAGATAAAAGAATTGAAACAAAAATGGCAGTAAACTATATTGATTTTGATTATAGTGGAAAATATACTTTAAAAGCTACAAATCTTTCTGAAGATACTAAAATTATAGAAATTGAATTTGGAGATATGAACATTACCGAGATGAGAATTCCAGGAATAATTATGATTATTGGTTTGTTGATAATTATAATTTCCTTTTTTAGAAAATTGCAGAATTACAGAACGGCACAGCCTGAAGAAAATATTTCATAAATTAGAGTACATAAAACTGGACTGGTAAATAATAAACTCAGATTAAATCCAAGCCAGCTAATAGAAAAAATTAATGTCAGTATTGATAATGGTAATAGTTTTTTGAATTTATGATTTTTAATACTTGACAGTATCATGAATCCACCTAGAGAACTTAGAATCAAACCTATCTCAAGTGGTTGATGTGACCACGAAACTAAACCATCTATACCATAAAGATCATGCGAAATTGAATCTGCATATCCTGCAGAAATTTGAATTATGGAACCAAGAATAATAATTTGAATACCTCTCTTTAGATGTCTATCAACATTTTTCTTAATAAAAAATATTGAACCTAATATTCCAGAGGCTCCAATCATAGCAACCCCACTATACACTGTAATATGCTGAATTGTCCAAAAAAATTCTGGTTCTCGCAAAATATGAGATATGGCATCCCATATACCACCACTTATTTCCAAAAGTGAACCAAATACAGCAAGTATTGAAATTACAGCTACGAATGTATGTGATCTTTCAAGAATAGAATCTGATAGCTTTTGAATTAAACTCATTTTTATTTTTACTCTGTAATGGTAATATACTCTATTAGATAACTTTCAAGATTGAGGACTGGAATTTTTTACCTTTAGGTTGTATTACAATTAACTATATTAGCTAAGTCAGTTTTTGGATTATCATGAGTCCTGGCATAGGTCTGATGAAACGAAGATTGGGAAACGAAAAAGATGCCATAGCTTTGGCAATTTCAGGCATTATTAAAAATTACAAAGTATCTGAGGATAAGATTAACACACTTGAGACAAAGTTTGATGATAATTCAGGTGATTGGTACGTTGCTTTAGGGTGGGATGAGAAAATGGCAATTGTCAAGATGGATTCTGTTCATGGAATTATTACTGAAATTAAAGAAATTTAATTAGAGTTTTTTCTATTTATGTCTATGAATAAAGCAATTGTAATTGGCGGTTCTCGTGGTATTGGGAAGGCTATTGTTGAATCTTTAAGTTCAATTGGCTATGATGTTATTTCTACCTCTAAAAAAGAGTTAGATACTTCTAATCTAAGTAGCGTGAAAAATTTTGTGCAGACTCATAACAAAATCGATGTTTTAGTTTTGAATACAGGTGGACCTCCAGCAAAAGAATTTTTTTCTGTTAGTGAAGAAGAGTGGATAAAATATCATAATCAACTGTTTTTAGGTTTTTGTATATTATTACAAAAAATCAAGATTAATGATGGAGGATATGTTTTTTTGATTAGTTCAAGCGTTATCAAAGAGCCCAATCCGAAATTAGTGATATCAAGTGCGTATCGTTCTGCCTTTGCTAGTGTTTTTAAAATTCTAAGCAAGTCTTATGCTGAAAAAAATATTAGCTTTATCAATATAGCACCTGGCCTAATTAACACGGATAGGACAAAGGAAGTAATTGACAATATAGAAGAATACCAAAAAACCCTTCCAATGAAAAGACTTGGAGAACCAAAAGAGATTGGTGATTTTGTAAAGAGTATAGTAGAAAATAAAATAAAGTATCTATCAGGTGTTGTAATTAATTTTGATGGTGCTGCATCAAATTTTGTATTTTAATTTAAAATTGAGTTTAGCGTTTCTTAAATTCTACATTTGGAGACTCTGGTTTATTAGGAATTATAATTAACCCGCCATCACTTAGTTGTTTGACTAGCTGCATTACCTCTTTTTCCACTTGATTTCTTTGTAACCCGGTTTGTTGAGCAAAAATTTCAACTAATTCGGTTATCTTTCGTTTTCCATTACATGATTTCCAGAATTCCACAATGGCTTGATTTACCATAAACCCTTGATCATGCTCGTTTGCTAAAACTAAAGACCCATCCTCTTGTTGTACTAACTTTCCAACTC